>NZ_JBEYXK010000103.1:0-24470 GCF_040645035.1 Streptomyces sp. NPDC046876
CAAAATCCAGCCCGCGCGGCGTTTGAGCGCACCGGGCGCGGAGCGCACGGAACCGGGTCCGGGCGGAGCCCGGTTTCGGGAAGGGGCGGGGAGGGGACAGGCTCCGCGCAGCGGCAGCCCGCAACCCGCAGCCCGCAGCGGCGGAGCAGGCCGGTACGGGAACGGGCCGGGCCCGGGTTCCGTGGAACCCGGGCCCGGCCCGTAGTGACTGCCGAGGGCTACGTCAGTTGTCGTCCTCGTCGATCAGGAAGCCCCGCATGGGCGACGGCGCCTGCATCGGCTGCGGCGCAGCCGGCCGCACCGGAGCCATCGGCTGGGTCATCGCCGGGGACATCTGCTGCTGCCCACCGTACGAGGGCCCGCCCATCGGGGAGGGACCGCCCATCGGGGAGGGGCTGCTCATCGGCGACGGACCGCCCATGGAGTGCCCCATCGCACCGGCCGGAGCCATCGACGGCGTCGGCGACGGCGGCAGCGCCGGACCGGCCGGGTTCCGCGGCGGGGCCAGGGAGTCGTCGGCCTGGGTCTCGAGCTGGCGCAGCTGCGACTCCAGGTAGGACTTCAGTCGCGTACGGTACTCACGCTCGAAGCCCCGCAGGTCCTCGACCTTGCGCTCCAGCGTGGCCCGCGCGGACTCCAGGGAGCCCATCGCGACGCGGTGCTTCTCCTGGGCGTCCCGCTCCAGCGCATCGGCCTTGGCGCGAGCGTCGCGCTCGAGGCCCTCGGCGCGGCTGCGCGCCTCGCCGACGATCTTGTTGGCCTCGGAGCGGGCCTCCGCGATCGCCTGGTCGGCGGTCTGCTGCGCCAGGGACAGGACGCGGGCGGCGCTGTCGCCGCCGGGGCCCTGCTGCGGGAGCTGCGGCTGCTGGGGCTGCATCGGCTGCATCTGCTGGCCCATGGGCTGCATCTGCTGGCCCATCGGCTGCATCTGCTGCCCCATGGGCTGCATCTGCTGGCCGAGCGGGTTCTGGCCGCCCATGGACTGCTGACCCATCTGCTGCATCTGCTGGCCCATGGGCTGCATGGGGCCGCCCATGGGGCCGGGGCCGCCGGGGCCCTGCGGGCCGGGGCCGCCGGGGCCGGCCGGAAGCTGCGGCTGGCCGCCCGGGAGCTGCGGCGGACCCATCTGCGGCGGACCCTGCTGGGCCGGCGGGCCGGATATGGCCGCGGGCACGGGGCCACCGGGGCGCTGGTCCTGGGGTTCCGGCTTGCGCATGCCCTGCTGCTGCTGGTTCTGCGCGGCGGCACGGGTCGCTGCGGCCAGCTTGGCGCGCAGGTCCTCGTTCTCGCGCAGCAGGCGCGTCAGTTCGGCCTCGACCTCGTCGAGGAAGGCATCGACCTCGTCCTCGTCATAGCCTTCTCGGAGGCGGACGGTCGTGAACTGCTTGTTCCGCACGTCCTCGGGAGTCAGCGGCATGTCTTCTTCACCTCTACGTAGTCGTCGGCAGTCGGCAAGACCGTATCGGGACTGTCCCCGCGCCTGCGGGAATGCTCATCGTTCACACGCTTCTCGCAGCGGTGCTCACGAAACTGATGAGGATGTAAACGATGATCATCAGCACGAAGAAGGACAGGTCGAGTGCCACGCCCCCGAGACGCAACGGCGGGATAAAGCGCCGGAGAAGCTTGAGCGGCGGATCGGTCACAGTGTAGGTCGCCTCCAGGACGACCACCATCGCCTTGCCGGGTGTCCACGAACGTGCGAACTGGAAGACGTAGTCCATGACCAGCCGGAAGATCAGCACGATGAGGAAGCACATCAGCGCGATGTACACCACCTGCAGTGCGACGCCCATCCCGCGCTTCCCTCTCCCCTGCTCTAGCTCTGTTCCTGCTCTGTTTCCCGGTCCCCCGTGCCTGACGGATCGGTCTAGCTTTGGTTGAAGAACCCGCCCTCCGCGATGCGGGCCTTGTCCTCCGCCGTGACATCGACGTTAGCAGGCGAGAGCAGGAACACCTTCTGTGTCACGCGTTCAATGCTGCCGTGCAATCCGAACACGAGACCGGCGGCAAAGTCGACAAGTCGCTTTGCGTCCGTGTCGTCCATCTCCGTGAGGTTCATGATCACCGGGGTGCCCTCACGGAAGTGTTCCCCGATGGTACGGGCCTCGTTGTAGGTCCGGGGGTGCAGCGTCGTGATGCGGTACGGCTCCCGCTCGGAGACGACCTTGGGCATGATCACGGGGGCGTTCTTCTCCAGGTTCGTTCGTTCAGGTGTGATGGATGCCACGGGGGCGATTCGCGCAGGACGTCCGCTTTCCACCGGCAAGGGGGTGGGCTCCCGCTGCGCCGGGGGTTGTACGGCTCGTACCGGTTCGTCCGGTACGGGTGCTTGGTGCACGGGCTGCTGGCGCCGGCGGTCCCGCTCCGGTTCCGGCTCGGGTTCGAATTCGTCGTCCGGGTCGTATCCCGGGTTGTCGTACCGGTCGTCCTCCACGAGGCCGAGGTAGACCGCCATCTTGCGCATCGCGCCGGCCATTCTCCGAGTCCTCCGCTCTGTGGTGGATCGCCCTGTCGCAGGTGTGTCGCTGTGTCACCGAAGTCACCAACTGCCCGCGATCCACGCGGTCTGCCCGCCCATCAGCGGGAATGACCATATTTTCTGCTGTGGTCCGACTTTCTTCGCGACGTTACCCGAGCCGGGGTCTCGCGCCGAGTACCGCAGTGCCGACGCGTACATGTGTCGCACCGGCCGCAACGGCCTGTTCCAGGTCTGCACTCATCCCGGCCGACACCATCGTGGCAGCCGGATGGTCCGCGCGCAGGCGGGATGACAATTCCATCAGCCGCTCGAAGGCGGCCCGTTCGCGTCCCGCGTACGGTCCGACCAGCGGAGCCACCGTCATCACGCCGTCCAACCGCAGCCCGGGCGCCGCGGCCACGAGCTCCGCGAGCTCGGTGAGCTGCTCCGCAGCGGCCCCGCCCCGGCTGCCGCGCTCCCCCGACTCCGCGTCGAGGGCGATCTGCACGAGGCAGCCGAGCTCCCGTCCGCTCTGCTCGGCGGCCGCCGAGAGCGCGGTGACCAGTCGGGGCCGGTCGACCGACTGCACCACATGCGCGTATTGCGCAACGGAACGGACTTTGTTCGTCTGCAACTGGCCGACGAAGTGCCAGCGCAGCGGCAGATCCGCGCAGGCCGCGGCCTTGGGGGCGGCGTCCTGGTCGCGATTCTCCGCAACATGACGGACGCCCAGCTCCGCCAGCAGTCGTACGTCGCTCGCGGGGTAGGTCTTGGTGACCACGATGAGCGTCACCTCTTCCCGCTCGCGCCCCGCGGCGGCACAGGCGGACGAGATGCGGTCCTCCACCCGGGCCAGGTTCTCCGCGAGCTCCGACTTACGATCCGTCATCACCTAGTCCAACCAGACATATCCGGCAAGCCGCCCGGTCACCCGGTCGCGGCGGTACGAGAAATGATCCCGCGACTCCAGTGTGCAGACCGTCGAGCGGTGGCGGTTCACCACCCCCAGCCCCTCGAGCTGGGCGTGCACCCCGGCGACGACGTCGACGGCTGGCGTTCCCCAGCTGGTTTCGGCCCGGGCCTCGGGCACCACCGCGGCCACCTCGTCGCGCATCTCGGCGGGAACCTCGTAGCAGCGGCCGCAGACCGCCGGGCCGGTGCGGGCGATGATCCGTCCGGGCTCGGCCCCGAGGGCGACCATCGCCTCGACGGCGGCGGGCACCACTCCGGCGACCAGTCCGGGCCGCCCGGCGTGGGCGGCGCCGGCGACCCCGGCGACGGGGTCGGCCAGCAGCACCGGCGTGCAGTCGGCGGTGAGCACCGCGAGGGCGAGGCCCCGGCGGGCGGTCACCACCGCGTCCACCTGCGGGATGTCGGCGGCGGCGCCCCAGGGTCCGGGGACCACCGCCACGTCGCGGCCGTGCACCTGGTTCATCCAGACCACGTGGTCGGGTGCGATGCCCAGGGCCTCCGCCGCGAGCGCCCGGTTGGCGAGTACGGCGGTCGGGTCGTCCCCGACCGCGCCGCCGAGGTTGAGCTCCTCGTACGGAACGGCGCTCACCCCGCCCCACCGGTCGGTGAAGGCGAAGTGGGCGCCGTTCTCGATGTGCTGCCCGAGTCTCACTTCAAGAAGTCCGGAACGTCCAGCTCCTCGGCCGGGCTGTCCTGGTAGGGCCGGGCCGTGGGGACCTGCGGCGCGGGCGCCGCCACCTCGACGGGGGCCGGCTCGACCGGGGCCGGGGGCTCCTCGCGCGGGGTGACCGTGCCCAGTCCGCCGAACGCGGGGCGCACCGGCTCGGCCGCGCGGACCGGGGCGGGGGCGGGCTCCTCGCGCTTGGTGGACGCGGCGCCGATGACGTTGTCCCGGCGGGCCGGCGGCTGTCCGCCGTCGAAGCCGGCCGCGATGACGGTGACGCGCACCTCGTCGCCGAGCGCGTCGTCGATGACGGCGCCGAAGATGATGTTCGCCTCGGGGTGGGCGGCCTCGCTGACCAGCTGGGCGGCCTCGTTGATCTCGAAGAGGCCGAGGTCGGAGCCGCCGGAGATGGAGAGCAGCACGCCGCGGGCGCCGTCGATGGACGCCTCCAGCAGCGGGGAGGAGATGGCCATCTCGGCGGCGGCGACCGCGCGGTCGTCGCCGCGGGCGGAGCCGATGCCCATGAGGGCCGAGCCTGCCTCGGACATCACGGACTTGACGTCGGCGAAGTCGAGGTTGATCAGGCCGGGGGTGGTGATGAGGTCGGTGATGCCCTGGACGCCGGAGAGCAGGACCTGGTCGGCCGACTTGAAGGCGTCGAGCACCGAGACCTGGCGGTCCGAGATGGACAGCAGGCGGTCGTTCGGGATGACGATGAGGGTGTCGACCTCTTCGCGGAGCTCGGCGATGCCGTCCTCCGCCTGGTTGGCGCGGCGCCGGCCCTCGAAGGTGAACGGCCGGGTGACCACACCGATCGTCAGGGCGCCGAGCGAGCGCGCGATGTTGGCGACGACGGGGGCGCCGCCGGTGCCGGTGCCACCGCCCTCGCCGGCGGTGACGAAGACCATGTCGGCCCCCTTGAGGACCTCCTCGATCTCCTCACGGTGGTCCTCTGCCGCCTTGCGACCGACTGCCGGGTTGGCGCCGGCGCCGAGGCCGCGGGTGAGTTCACGGCCGACGTCGAGCTTGACGTCGGCGTCGCTCATCAACAGCGCCTGCGCGTCCGTGTTGATGGCGATGAACTCGACGCCCTTGAGACCGACCTCGATCATTCGGTTGATGGCATTGACACCACCGCCGCCGACACCGATGACCTTGATGACTGCGAGGTAGTTCTGCGGTGCTGCCACGTCGAAGGCCTCTCGCCTCGAGTTACGTGTCGCCGCCTCGCGGGCCTGCGGTGCGACGACTGATGCCGAAATGTGGGACGGTCCGAACGCGCCGACCCGAACCCTAACCCTGAAGTTTAGGGTTAAGTATGTGCCTGATCCCTGGACTCTTCCGAACAGGACACTAAGTCGACAAGTAGCGCGTGTTCAACGAACACGCCGAACCTCCCGTTTTTCTTTTCACCCTATGTGATCACCCGTATCGGTGGCCAACCAGGGTGCGTCGCTGTTCGACCTGACGTCAACTCCCGGACACCGCGGGGGCGGTGGGGACGCTCACGTCGAAGTGGGCCGCCTTCGGTGCGGCTTTCAGCAGGGCGGTCAGCGCACGGCCCTTCGCCTCGCCCTGTTCGCCGCTCCCCCACACCACCGAGCGCCGCCCGGTCAACTCCAGCACGACCGAGTCGTACGAGCCCACCTTGACCTGCACCGTCTGCGCCGCGACCGCCTCCGGGAGCCCCGCGGCGACGCCCACCGCCTCGTGCAGCAGCCGCTCCTCGTCGAAGCGGCGGCCGCTCGGCGACTGCGCCGCGCCCAATTCGAGGACGGGAACGCCGGCGGGTGCTTTCGCAACCGTGTCGAAGCGGACACCCGTTGCGTCCACTTCCACGAAGTTGGCGTCCTTTTTGATGAGCAGGACGGGTTTGCGCTCCGTCACTTTCAGCCCGATTCCGTGCGGCCAGGACCGCACGACATCGACCGAATCGACACGGGGCAGCCGGCTGCGGACCCGGCCCGCGATCTCGTCGGTGTCCACGCCCACCAGCGGGGCCCCGACCGGCACGGCCGCGGCGGCCAGCACCTGTTCGGGAGTGAGCACCTGGGTGCCGCTCGCGCTCACCTTCTCGACGCGCAGCCAGGAGGAGCCGTACAGCACCCAGCAGACGCCGCCGGCCAGCAGCGCCACGGCGGCGAGCAGGACCAGCAGGCGGCCCCGGCGGCGCATCCGCCCGAGGACGCGGAGGAGGGCGCGGCCCGCCCCGCCGGGCCCCTTCGGCACCCTGGGCGCCTTGGACTTCTCGGCCGGCTTGGAGGGATTGGCGGCCTTCGGCCCGTTCGGGGCCTTGGGCTGCTTGGACTGCTTCGACGACTTCGACGGCTTCGACGAGGTGGGCGAGGTGGGCGGCTTCGGGGAGCCTGGCCCTTTGCCCGCGCGGGCAGGGCGGCCGGACCGGTCGGGGAACGGGGTCCCGCGCCGTGTGGTCTTCGGTCCGGCCACGCCTGCCTCCTGCGTCGGTGCCTTCCCGCCTCAGCGGGTCCGGTGTGCCGCGATCGCCTCGTACACCATCGCGACCAGCAGCTCGTCGGCGTCCCGGCGGCCGAACTCGGCGGCCGCGCGGGACATCTCGTACAGGCGGTGCGGGTCGGACAGCACCGGCAGGACGTTGCCGAGCACCCACTCGGGCGTCAGCTCCGCGTCGTCGACGAGCAGGCCGCCGCCGGCCTTGACCACCGGCTGGGCGTTGAGCCGCTGTTCGCCGTTGCCGATCGGCAGCGGGACGTACGCGGCCGGAAGCCCGACGGCGGAGAGTTCGGCGACGGTCATCGCGCCCGCCCGGCACAGCATCATGTCGGCGGCGGCGTACGCGAGGTCCATCCGGTCCACGTACGGTACCGGGACATAGGGCGGCATCCCGGGCATGTTGTCCACGTGCGGCAGTTCGTTCTTCGGGCCGACCGCGTGGAGGATCTGGACGCCGGAGCGCTGGAGGGTCGGCGCGACCTGCTGGATGGTCTCGTTGAGGCGGCGGGCGCCCTGCGAGCCGCCGGAGACCAGCAGGGTCGGCAGGTTGGGGTCCAGGCCGAACGCGGCGCGCGCCTCGGGGCGGACGGCGGCGCGGTCCAGGGTGGAGATGGTGCGGCGCAGCGGGATGCCCACGTAGCGGGCGCCGCGCAGCTTGCTGTCGGGCGTGGAGACCGCGACGGCGTGCGCGTAGCGGGAGCCGATCTTGTTGGCCAGGCCGGGGCGGGCGTTGGCCTCGTGGACGATGATCGGCACGCCGAGCCGCTTGGCCGCGAGGTAGCCGGGCAGGGCCACGTAGCCGCCGAAGCCGACGACGGCGTCGGCCTTGGTGCGCTCCAGGATCTCCTCGGCCGCCTTGATGGTGCCGCGCAGCCGCCCCGGGACGGTGATGAGCTCGGGGGTGGGCTTGCGGGGCAGCGGGACGGCTGGGATCAGGCCCAGCTCATAGCCGCGCTCGGGCACCAGGCGGGTCTCCAGCCCGCGCTCGGTGCCGAGGGCTGTGATGCCCACGGAAGGGTCCTGCCTGCGCAGGGCGTCCGCGAGGGCGAGCGCCGGCTCGATGTGGCCGGCGGTCCCCCCACCGGCGAGTACGACATGCACCGAAATTCACCGCTCTCCGGACGGACGCCTCTTGACGCGCCGTCTCATCGACTTCCATCTCTGCCCGCTCCACTTCCGGCCCTTCCTGGGCCGGCGCATCGCGAGCGCCGCGCGTGCGGCCGGCTCCTCCCGCGCGAAGGCGATGAGCAGTCCGACCGCGAACATGGTCGGCAGCAGCGCGGACCCTCCGTACGAGAAGAGCGGGAGCGGGACACCGGCGATCGGCAGCAGGCCGAGCACCGCACCGATGTTGATCACGGCCTGGGCCGTGATCCAGGTGGTCACGCCTCCCGCGGCATAGCGTACGAAGGAGTCCTCCGTGCGTCCGGCCACGCGGATACCCGCATAGCCTAGAGCCGCGAACAGGGCGAGTACCGACAGCGTCCCCGCCAGTCCCAGTTCCTCCCCGGTGATGGCGAAGATGAAGTCGGTGTGGGCTTCGGGCAGTTGCCCCCATTTTTCCACACTGGCCCCCAAACCGGAACCGAACCATCCGCCGGATGCGAGGGCGTAGATCCCGTGCACGGCCTGCCAGCACAGGTCGTTCCTGCCGGGATCGGTCGCGCCGATGCAGGCGAGCCGGTCCATCCGGTGCGGGCTGGTCTTGATGAGCAGTGCGACGATCACACCCGCGAAGCCCAGGACCCCCACGAACATCCGTGTCGGGGCCCCGGCCAGCCACAGCAGGCCGAACAGGACGGCCCCGAGGATCATCGCGGTGCCCATGTCGCCGCCCAGCATGATCAGCCCGAGCAGCAGGAAGGCCACCGGGACCAGCGGCACCAGCAGGTGCTTCCACTGGCTCAGCAGCTCCTTGTCGCCCTTGCGGGCCAGCAGGTCGGCGCCCCACAGGATCAGCGCCAGCTTGCCGAACTCACTGGGCTGGAGCATGAACGGACCGCCAAGGGAGATCCAATTCTGGTTGCCGTTGATCGACACCCCTATCCCGGGAACCTGCACCAGCACCATGAGGAACAGGGTTCCGGCGAGCACGGGATAGGACAGCGCCCGGTGGAGCTTGACCGGCATCCGGGAGGCGACGAGCAGCAGCCCGGTGCCGATCAGGGCGGCCAGGAACTGCTTCTTGAAGAAGTACGCGTCGCCCAGGCCCAGCTGGAGCGCCTTGATCATGGAAGCGGAGTAGACCATCACCAGGCCGAGCACGGTGATGAGCAGCGAGCTGCCGAAAATCAGGTAATACGCGGTGAGAGGTCGGTCCCAGGCCCGCGCCAACTGCCGCTGCGTGCGCCGCAGCCGGGTCAGCGGCCCGCCCCCGGCGGGCCGCCGCAGGCCCAGTGCAGGCCGTCTGCGGCCCTGGGCCTGCGGCCGGACGGCCCCGGCACCTTTCGCGGACCCCGCGGACTTCCCGGCGGACGGCCGCCGCCCGGGCAGCACCTGCTTGGCCGGCATCTGTGACCTTCCCCTCCACTCGTACGCTGCGAGCAGCCGGTCGGGAAGGATCCTCCTGCCTGACCTAGGCGCTCTCGGCGGCCAGTTCGCGCACCGCGTCCGCGAATGCGTCCCCGCGCTCGTTGTAGTTCGCGAACATGTCCATCGAGGCACAGGCGGGTGCCAGCAGAACCGTGTCGCCGGGTTCGGCGAGCCGGGCCGCTTCCCGGACCGCTGCGAGCATCGCCCCAGTGTCGGTCCGGTCGAGGTCGACGACCGGGACCTCGGGGGCGTGTCGCGCCAGCGCCTCGGCGATCAGCGCCCGGTCGGCGCCGATCAGCACCGCGCCGCGCAGCCGCTTCGCCGACTTCTGCACCAGCTCGTCGAAGGTCGCGCCCTTGGCGAGGCCGCCCGCGATCCACACCACGGGCTCGTACGCGGCCAGGGAGGCCTCGGCGGCGTGCGTGTTGGTGGCCTTGGAGTCGTCGACGTACGCGACCCCGCCGACCTCGTCCACGTACGCGACGCGGTGCGCGTCCGGGCGGAAGTCGCGCAGCCCGTCGCGGACCGCGCGCGGTGCGACGCCGAAGGCGCGGGCCAGGGCCGCCGCGGCGAGGGCGTTGGCGATGTTGTGCGGGGCCGGCGGGTTGACGTCGGCGACCTCGGCGAGCTCCTGGGCGTTCTTCTGCCGGTTCTCGACGAAGGCCCGGTCGACGAGGATGCCGTCGACGACGCCCAGCATGGAGGGGCCCGGGGCGCCGAGGGTGAAGCCGATGGCGCGGCAGCCCTCCTCGACGTCGGCCTCCTCGACGAGGCGCTCGGTGGCCGGGTCGGCCACGTTGTAGACGCAGGCGACGGTGTTGCCCTCGTAGATGCGGCCCTTGTCGGCGGCGTACGCCTCCATCGAGCCGTGCCAGTCGAGGTGGTCGGGGGCCAGGTTCAGCACGGCCGCCGAATGGGCGCGCACCGAGGGCGCCCAGTGCAGCTGGTAGCTGGAGAGCTCGACGGCGAGGACGTCGTACTCCTCCTCGCCGAGGACGACGTCGATGATCGGGGTGCCGATGTTGCCGACGGCCGCCGTCTTCAGCCCTGCGGCCCTCAGGATCGAGGCGAGCATCTGGGTCGTGGTGGTCTTGCCGTTGGTGCCGGTGATGGCGAGCCACTCGGCGGGCTTGCGGCCGGGACGGACCCCGCGCAGCTGCCAGGCGATCTCCACGTCCCCGACCACGTCGACGCCGGCCTTCGCGGCGGCCTCGAACAGCGGGCTGCCGGGCTTCCAGCCGGGCGAGGTGACGACCAGGTCGGTGCCCTCGGGGAGGGTCTCGGCGTCGCCGAGGCGGACGGAGATGCCCAGTTCGCCGAGTTCCGCGGCCTTGGCCCGGTGGCCCTCGCCGTCGCCGCCGTCCACCACGGTCACGGATGCGCCGAGGCCGGCCAGGGCGCGGGCGGCGCTGATGCCGCTCACGCCGAGACCGGCGACGGTGATGTTCTTGCCCTGCCAGGAGGTCACTTGTCGGCTGCCCATCCCGCGTAGAAGAGTCCGAGGCCCACGATCACGCACATGCCCTGGATGATCCAGAAGCGGACCACCACGAGGACTTCGGACCAGCCCTTGAGTTCGAAGTGGTGCTGCAGCGGTGCCATCCGGAAGACGCGCTTGCCGGTGAGGCGGAAGGAGCCGACCTGGATGACGACCGACAGGGTGATGAGCACGAACAGGCCGCCGAGGAGGGCGATCAGGAACTCCGTGCGGGAGCAGATCGCGAGGCCGGCGAGCGCGCCGCCGAGGGCCAGCGAGCCGGTGTCACCCATGAAGATCTTGGCGGGCGAGGTGTTCCACCACAGGAAGCCGAAGCAGGCGCCCATGAGCGCGGACGCGACGATCGCGAGGTCCAGTGGGTCGCGCACCTCGAAGCACGCGTTGGGGTTGGTCAGGGTCTGCGCGTTGGCGCAGGACTCCTGGAACTGCCAGACGCCGATGAACGTGTAGGCGCCGAAGACCATCACGGCGGCGCCGGTGGCCAGGCCGTCCAGGCCGTCGGTCAGGTTCACGCCGTTGGACATGGCCAGGATCATGAACAGGGCCCAGACCACGAAGAGCACCGGGCCGATCGACCAGCCGAAGTCCGTGACGAAGGACAGCTTGGTGGAGGCCGGGGCGTTGCCGCGGGCGTCCTTGAACTGCAGCGCGAGAACGGCGAAGGCGATGCCGACGATCAGCTGGCCGGCCATCTTGGCCTTGGCCCGCAGGCCCAGCGAACGCCGCTTGACGATCTTGATGTAGTCGTCGAGGTAACCGACCAGGCCCATGCCCGCCATCAGGAACAGCACCAGCACGCCGGAGAACGTCGGCTGGCTGCCCGTGATCACCTTCGTCAGGGCGTACGCGATGAGCGTGGCCAGGATGAAGGAGATACCGCCCATGGTGGGCGTGCCCTTCTTCCCCGCGTGGCCGCGCGGGCCGTCGTCACGGATGAACTGGCCGTAGCCCTTGCGGGCCAGCAGCTTGATCAGCAGCGGGGTGCCGACGACGGTGAGGAACATACCGATGACACCCGCGAACAGGATCTGCCTCATCGGCCGGCACCCTCGCCCTCGCCGACCAGCAGCGCCTGAGCGACCCGCTCCAGGCCGATCGACCTGGAAGCCTTCACCAGCACGACGTCCCCCGGGCGCAGTTCACTGCGCAACAGGTCGATCGCCGCCTGCGCGTCGGACACGAGCACCGACTCCTCACCCCACGAACCCTCGTTATAGGCGCCCAGTTGCAGCCAGGACGCTTCCCTGCCCCCGACTGCGACGAGCTTGCTCACGTTGAGCCGGACGGCAAGCCGTCCCACCGCGTCGTGCTCGGCCAGCGAGGCGTCTCCGAGCTCGGCCATGGGACCGAGCACCGCCCACGTGCGTCCCCCGTTCGCCCTGGCGGCGCCGCCCATGGCGGCCAGCGCACGCAGTGCGGCCCGCATGGACTCGGGGTTCGCGTTGTAGGCGTCGTTGACGACCGTAACGCCGTCCGACCGCTCGGTGACCTCCATCCGCCACCGGGACAACGTGCCCGCCCCGGAGAGCGCGGTGGCGATCTCCTCGACGGACATGCCCAGCGTGTGGGCGACGGCGGCCGCTGCGAGCGCGTTCGACACGTGGTGCTCACCGTACAGGCGCAAGGTCACTTCGCCGCACCCGGTGGGTGTGTGAAGTGTGAAGGAGGGCTGTCCCGCAGGTGTCATCCGGACCTCGGTGGCCCGTACGTCGGCGTCCTCGGCCTCGCCGAAGAGCACCGTACGGGCCTTGGTCCGGGCGGACATCGCACGCACCAGCGGGTCGTCGGCGTTGAGGACGGCCACGCCGCCGTCGGCCGCGGCCGGCAGGGCCTCGACCAGCTCTCCCTTGGCCACGGCGATCTGCTCGCGGCCGCCGAACTCGCCGATGTGGGCGGTGCCGACGTTGAGGACGAGGCCGATGCGGGGCGGGGTCAGGCCGGTGAGGTAGGCGATGTGCCCGATGCCGCGGGCGCCCATCTCCAATACCAGGTGCCGGGTCTCCTCGGTGGCGCGCAGCGCGGTGAGGGGCAGGCCGATCTCGTTGTTGAGGGAGCCGGGCGTCCACACGGTGGGCGCGTGGGCCTGGAGCACCTGGGCGATGAGGTCCTTGGTGGAGGTCTTGCCGGCGGAGCCGGTCAGGGCCACCACATCGGTGCCCAGGCGCTCGACGACGGCCCGGGCGAGGGCGCCGAGGGCCTTCTCGACGTCGGCGACGACGATCGCGGGTACGCCGACGGGCCGGGCGGCGAGGACGGCCGCGGCGCCGGCGGCGACGGCGCGCTCGGCGTAGTCGTGGCCGTCGACGTGCTCGCCGGCGAAGGCGGCGAACAGGCTGCCGGCCTCCACCTGGCGGGAGTCGATGACGACGGGACCGGTGATCCGCACGGACGGATCCGGTATGTCGTGGGGCCGCCCGCCGGTGATGTCGGCGATCTCGGCGAGGGAGAGGGCGATCACTGGTTCACCTCGGCCTGGGGGACGCTTCGCTCGTGCGGCTGCGCGGTGTGCGCTGCCTGTGCCTCGATCGCGGCGCGGAGCACCGCGCGGTCGTCGAAGGGGCGTACGACACCGGCGGTGTCCTGGCCCTGTTCGTGGCCCTTGCCGGCCACCAGCACGGTGTCGCCGGGCTCGGCCCGGGCGACGGCCGCGGCGATGGCCGCGGCGCGGTCGGCGTCGACGAGGACCGTGCCGCGCTCCTCGGCGGGGACGGAGACGGCGCCCTCGAACATCGCGGCGAGGATCTTCAGCGGGTCCTCGGAGCGCGGGTTGTCGGAGGTCAGCACGGCGGTGTCGGCGAACCGGGCGGCGGCCGCGCCCATCGGGCCGCGCTTGGTGGTGTCTCGGTCGCCGCCGCAGCCGAGCACGATGTGCAGCCTGCCGGCGGTGACCTCGCGCAGGGCGCGCAGCACCGACTCGACGGCGTCGGTCTTGTGCGCGTAGTCCACGACGGCGAGGTACGGCTGCCCCGCGTCGACCCGCTCCAGCCGGCCCGGGACCCCGGGGACGGCGGCGACGCCGTCGGCGGCGGTCTGCGGGTCCAGGCCCGCGGCGGCGAGCGTGGCGATCGCGGCGACGGTGTTGGCCACGTTGAACGGGCCGGGCAGCGGGGCCCTGGCGCTCACGCGCTCCCCGTTCGGGCCGAGCACGGTCAGGGTGGAGTCCATGTGCCCGAAGACGACGTCCTCGGCGCGCCAGTCGGCGGCCGGGTCGCCGGCGGCGGAGAAGGTGACGACCGGGATCGCCGACTCCTTGGCCAGGCGGCGGCCGTACTCGTCGTCGATGTTGACCACGCCCAGGCGGGCGCGGCGCTCGGTGAAGAGCTCGGCCTTGGCCCGGAAGTAGTCCTCCATGTCGGAGTGGAATTCCATGTGCTCCGGGCTCAGGTTGTTGAAGACGGCGACGTCGAAGACGCAGCCGTCGACCCGGCCGAGCACGAGGGCGTGGCTGGAGACCTCCATGGCAACGGCCTCGACGCCGCGTTCGCGCATGACCGCGAAGAGCGCCTGGAGGTCGGTGGCCTCGGGGGTGGTCCGCTCGGACTTGATGCGCTCGTCGCCGATGCGCATCTCGACCGTGCCGACGAGTCCGGTCGTCCGGCCCGCGCCGCGCAGTCCGCCCTCGACGAGGTACGCCGTGGTGGTCTTGCCGGAGGTGCCGGTGATGCCGATCTGGAGCAGGCCCTCGCCGGGGCGGCCGTAGATCGCGGCGGCGAGGGCGCCCATCCGGCCGCGCGGGTCCTCGACCGCCAGGACCGGCAGTCCGGTCGCGGCGGCGCGCTCGGCGCCCGCCGGATCGGTCAGCACGGCCGCGGCGCCGAGGGCGGCCGCCTGGGCCGCGAAGTCGGCGCCGTGCATCCGGGCGCCCGGCAGGGCGGCGTACAGGTCGCCGGGGCGCACGGCACGGGAGTCGTGCGTGATGCCGGTGATCTGCGGCTGCGCCTGCTGCGCGGCGCCGGGGGCGGGGGCGTCGAGACCCAGCAGGGCCGCCAGCTCGCCGAGCGCGCTCGGACGGGCGGTCACGGGCCGGGGCGCACCCGGCGGCGTTGCCGGGGCGTCTTTCTGGGTGGTTCTGGGCTGATCAGCGTGGGGCACGGCGGTGAGCGTACCCGGCGCGGCGGGCCGGTAGCCAAGCGAGGGCCCGGCCGGGGCGGCTTCGGCGGACTGGTTCCCGGGTTTCGGGGTGATCGTTGTCACTGATTGTGCCTCAGGCGGTTCGGGCCGGCGGGCCGGGTCACTGACCGGGCTGCGGGCTGGGCTGCGGGGCGGTCGGGGGTGCGGCCTGCGGGCCGGCGTCGTAGGTGACGGGCAGGCCCGCGGGGGCGCTTCCCGTGGGGGCGACCTGGAGGGTCTTCAGGGCGAACTCCATGACCTTCTTGTAGATGGGTCCGCAGATCTGGCCGCCGAAGTAGCTGCCCTTGGTCGGGTTCTGGATGGCGCAGTAGACGGTGATGCGGGGGTTGTCGGCGGGGGCGAAGCCGGCGAAGGAGGCGGTGTAGCCCTTGTAGCGGCCGGTGGCCGGATCCACCCGGTTGGAGGTGCCGGTCTTGCCGCCGACCCGGTAGCCGGGGATCTTCGCCTTGGTTCCCGTGCCCTCCTGGTCGTCGACGACGGATTCGAGCATCTCGGACAGGGTGTGGGCGGTCTCCTTGCTGATCACGCGGGTCTGTGCGGGGGCGGGGGCGGGGGTGAAGCGGCCGTCGGGGCCCTTGGTGCCGCGGACCAGGGTCGGCTCGATCCGGACGCCCCCGTTGGCGATCGTCGAGTACACGGAGGCCGCCTGCATGGCGTTGAGGGACAGGCCCTGGCCGAAGGGGATCGTGTACTGCTGGGAGGTGGACCAGGACTCGGGCCGGGCGAGCAGGCCGCGGGACTCGCCCGGGTAGTTCAGGCCGGTGGGCTGCCCGATGCCGAACCGGGTCAGGTAGGAGTACAGGACCCGGTTGGCCTCGGGCTGGGTGGCCCCGAGCTGGCCGGTGGCGAGGATGGTGCCGATGTTCGAGGACTTGGCGAGGACCCCGTTGAGGGTCAGGTACCAGGTCGGGTGGTCGATGTCGTCCTTGAAGAGCCGGTCGCCCCGGTGTAGCCGGTTGGGGACCTCGACGTGGGTCTCGGGGGTGGCCTTCTTCTCCTCCAGCACCGCGGCCATCGAGATGACCTTGGCGGTGGAGCCGGGCTCGTAGACGTCCTGGAGCGCCGCGTTGCCCATGGCCGCGGAGCTGGCCTTCGACAGGTCGTTGGGGTCGAAGCCGGGGGCGTTGGCCATGGCCAGGACCTCCCCGGTGCGGGTGTCCTGGACGATGACGTAGCCGCGGTCGGCCTCGGACTTCTTGACCTGCTCGGCGATGGCGCTCTGCGCCGCCCACTGGATGTCGCGGTCGATGGTCAGCTCGACGTCCGCGCCGGGCACGGCGGGCTTCTCGCTGGACCCGGCGGTGGGCACGCGGCGGCCGCCGGACTGGGCGTAGGTGATCTCGCCGTCCTTGCCGGAGAGCTTCTTGTCGAGGGCGGACTCCAGGCCGCCGGCGCCCTTGCCCTCGGCGTTGACGTAGCCCAGTATCCCGGCGGCGAGGTCCCCGTTGGGGTACACGCGCTTGCTGCTGTCCTCGTTGAAGACGCCGGCCAGGACGTTGGCGCCGGGGCCGTTGGCCCGCTTGTCGGCGGCGGCCTTCTCGGCGAAGACCCGCTTGAGGTCCTTGATCTGGTTCCAGACCTGGGGGGTCTGGCGGCGCGCCAGGATCACGTAGCGGCTGTTCTTCGTCCGCAGCTTGCCGGCGAGCGCGCCGGCGTCCGTGCCGAGAATGGGGGCGAGGAGGGCGGCCGCCTGCTCGGGGGCGTCGGGGGCCTTGCTCTCCTGCGGGGTGAACATCTTCGGGTCGGCGGTGATGTCGTACGCGTCGACGCTGGTGGCGAGGGCGACGCCCTTGCGGTCGGTGATCTCGCCGCGCTCGGCGGCCAGGGTGTAGCTGGTGAACCGGTTCTCGGAGGCCTTGGCGGAGTACGCGGAGGCGTCGACGGCCTGCACCTGGAGCAGCCGTACGACGAAGGCCAGCATCACCAGCGTCAGGCCGACGCCGACCAGCCGCAGCCGCGGCTTGGGACTCCCGAGCCGAATGGTGTGCGGCCCCCGCCCGCCGGCGCCGCGCCGCCCGGCATCGACCCGCGGGCGATCCCCGCCCCGAGCATCGACCCGAGCCCGCTCCCCTCCGGGCCGCGGCACCCGCCGCCCACCCATCGAACTCACAGCCCCACCCCCACGAATCCAGCCCCGCCGGCGCTCGAGGCTGATCCAGCCCCGCCGGCGTTTGAGGCGCGGGGTCCGGGGCGGAGCCCCGGGACCGTCCCAGCCCCGCCGGCGCTTGAGGCGACGGGTCCGGGGCGGAGCCCCGGGAAACGGTGAAAGGGCGGGGTGGGGAAAAGTCCCGCAGGGGGCCGCGTCACGACGTCACCTTCCGGGGGCCGGGCTGGGCTGGGGGCTCGCCGCCGCGGAGGGCGGCACGACGGCCGGCGGACCGGCGGGACTCGGGACGGCAGCCGCCGGGGCCCCCGCAGCCGCGGCCGAAGGCGAGGGCGAGGCCGAGGGCGACGGCGAAGCCACCGGCGTCTCGGCGACCACGGCGTTCCCGGACACCTCCCCGTCCGGCCCGATGAACACGGGGGTCCCGCCGGGCACCATCCCGAGCTCCTGCGCCCGCCGCTGCAGCGCATCCGGCTGCGAGTAGGCGTCCACGTCCCGCTGGAGCGCCTGCTCCTCGTCCGTGAGCGCGGTGGTCTCCTTCTTCAGCCGGGCCAGCTGGAAGGAGCCCTGGTTCAGCGCCGAGTTCAGCAGGAGCAGGCTGATCAGACCGCCGGCGAGCAGCGCGACGACCAGCAGGACGAACGGCGTCCGCGCCGCCTGCCCGGAGCCCCCGCGCAGCCGCCCGAGCCCTCCGGCACCCCCGCCCGCGCCCGCGCCCCCGGCTTTGCTCACAGGTCCGCCTCCCGGATCCGCTCGACCCCGCGGAAGCGGGCCGGCGCGGCCCGCCGGTTCTCGGCGATCTCCTCCTCGGTGGGCAGTTCCGCCCCGCGCGTGAGGAGCTTCAGCTTGGGCTGGTACTTCTCGGGCACCACCGGCAGCCCGGGCGGCGCGGTGGAGGTAGCGCCCGCGGCGAAGACCTGCTTGACGAGGCGGTCCTCCAGCGAGTGGTACGACAGCACGGCGATCCGGCCGCCGACGGCGATCCGGTCCACGGCCGCCGGAATGGCCCGCTCCAGGACCGACAGCTCGCCGTTGACCTCGATCCGCAGCGCCTGGAAGGTCCGCTTGGCCGGGTTGCCGCCCGTCCGCTTGGCGGCCTGCGGCAGGGCGTCGCGGATCAGCTCGACCAGCCGCGCGCTGTTGTCGAACGGCTGCTTCTCGCGCTCGCGCACGATCGCCGAGACGATCCGCTTGGCCTGCTTCTCCTCGCCGTACTGGCGCAGGATCCGTACAAGCTCGCCCGCCGGGTAGGTGTTGAGCACCTCGGCGGCGCTGATCCCGGTCGTCTGGTCCATGCGCATGTCCAGGGGCGCGTCCTGGGCGTACGCGAACCCGCGGTCGGCCTCGTCGAGCTGCATGGAGGAGACGCCGAGGTCGAAGAGGACGCCCTGGACGGTCGGGATGCCGAGGCGGTCCAGTACGGCCGGCAGCTCGTCGTAGACGGCGTGGACGAGGGTGGCCCGGTCGCCGAAGGGCGCGAGCCGCTCGCCGGAGAGCCGCAGGGCCTCCTTGTCGCGGTCGAGGCCGATCAGGCGGGCCTCGGGGAACCGGGTCAGCAGGGCCTCGCTGTGGCCTCCGAGGCCGAGGGTGCAGTCGACGACGACGGCTCCCGGCGCCTGGAGCGCCGGGGCCAACAGGTCCAGGCACCGCTGGAGCATCACCGGGACATGTCGGGACTCGCTGGTCAAAGCGCCCTCTCAAGTAACGGCGCGGCCGGCGGACGCCGCGCCGCACACGCGGAGTGTTACCAAGGGGCCGGGCGGCCGGTGGGGCCGGGCTCCGGCCGGTTCGCGTCACTTTAGTGCAACGGTCGCCGCGGTCAACGAACCGCCCCGCGTGCCGCCCGTCCACCTCGCCCGGAACCCCCGAAAGCCGCGAATCACCCGGTCGGCCGCCCCCGGCCCACCCTTGTGGGTTAGCTCACAACAAGGCAGGTTGACGTTCTTTGTCCATCCTCTCTCCATGCCTTTACCAGCGGTGACCACTAACGTCGTAGGCATGACGACCTCCGCATCCCTCCCCGCAGAGTCCACCACCGAGGCATCCGCAGGCGGATCCGTCACCGACCGACTGGTAGCGGCGAACCGCACGTACGCCGCGCAGTTCCGGGACCCGGGCATGGACGCCCGCCCCGTCCTGCAGGTGGCGGTCGTGGCCTGCATGGACGCCCGTCTCGACCTCCACGCCGCCCTCGGTCTCGAGCTCGGTGACTGCCACACCATCCGCAACGCCGGCGGTGTGGTCACCGACGACACCATCCGCTCGCTCACCATCAGCCAGCGCGCCCTGGGCACCCGCACGGTGATACTCATCCACCACACCGGCTGCGGTCTCGAGAGCCTGACCGAGGACTTCCGGCACGAGCTGGAGGACGAGGTCGGCCAGCGCCCCGCCTGGGCCGTCGAGGCCTTCCGGGACGTGGACCAGGACGTCCGCCAGTCCATGCAGCGGGTGCGGACCAACCCCTTCCTGCCCCACCGCGACGATGTGCGAGGCTTCGTCTTCGACGTGCACACCGGACTCCTGCGGGAGATCGATCCCGCCTCGTGAGTGACACAAGGCCGTAGGGCCGTCAAGAATGCGGGATGGCGCCGCCCGGAAAACCGTCCGGGCCGGCGTCCGTGTTGGGGTGGGCCGGTCATACGCCAAGGACGTCGGCCCTGCCGGAAAGGGCCGAGGAGTACCAGGTGACGACCTATGACGACAGAGCGAGCCTCGCGGATCTGACGAGCACGGCCGAGCGGGTGCGCAGCTCCGTCGAGAGCGTGATCGAGGGCAAGCCCGAGGTCGTGCGCATCGCGCTCACCGTGCTGCTCGCCGAGGGGCACCTGCTGATCGAGGACGTCCCCGGCGTCGGCAAGACCATGCTCGCCAAGACCCTCGCCAAGTCGATCGACTGCTCGGTGCAGCGCATCCAGTTCACCCCGGACCTGCTGCCGTCCGACATCACCGGCGTCAGCATCTACGACCAGCAGCGCCGCGAGTTCGAGTTCAAGCCCGGCGCGATCTTCGCCCAGATCGTCATCGGCGACGAGATCAACCGCGCCTCGCCCAAGACCCAGTCCGCGCTGCTGGAGTCGATGGAGGAGCGCCAGGTCACCATCGACGGCACGACCTACGCCCTGCCGAGCCCGTTCATGGTGGTCGCCACCCAGAACCCGGTGGAAATGGAGGGCACCTACCCGCTGCCCGAGGCGCAGCGCGACCGCTTCATGGCCCGCGTCTCCGTCGGCTACCCGAGCCCGGACGCCGAGCTGCAGATGCTCGACGTCCACGGCGGGCTCTCCCCGCTCGACGACCTGCAGGCCGTCGCCCACGCACACGACGTCGTCAAGCTCATAGACGCCGTGCGCGAGGTGTACGTCGCCGAGCCGGTCCGGCGCTACGTCGTCGACCTGGTCTCCGCGACCCGCAGCCACCCCGACCTGCGCCTGGGCGCCTCGCCGCGCGCGACCCTGCACCTGCTGCGCGCCGTGAAGGCCTCGGCCGCGCTGTCCGGCCGCGACTACGTGCTGCCCGACGACGTCCAGCAGCTGGCCGGCCCCGTCCTCGCGCACCGCCTGCTGCCGACCGCGCAGGCCCAGCTGAACCGCCGCACCGCCGAGCAGGTCGTCCACGAGATCGTGCAGCGCACCCCCGTGCCGTCCGCGCACTCCCGCGGCGACGTGCCGCCCGGCGCGGGCATCCGGGGCTTCTGATGGGCGCCGGTGCCCCGCGCGGCGCCGGCGGCGAGGACACCGGCGGCCGGGGATTCGGCGGGCTGCGCGCGTCGCTGTCGGGTCTGACCACCCGCGGCCGGTCCTTCCTGGCCGCCGGGATCGCCGCCGGCCTGTGCGCGTACGTCCTGGGCCAGGGCGAGCTGCTGCGGGTCGGGCTGCTGCTGGCCGCGCTGCCGCTGGTCTGCGTCCTCGCCCTGCACCGCACCCGCCACCGGGTCGCGGGCAGCCGCCTGCTCAGCCCCGTGCGCGTGGCCGCCGGCGCCGAGGCCCGGGTGCAGCTGCGCGTCGACAACGTCTCGCGGATACCCACGGGCCTGCTGATGCTCCAGGACCGGGTCCCGTACGTGCTCGGGCCCCGGCCCCGCTTCGTCCTGGACCGGGTCGAGCCGGGCGGGCGCCGCGAGGTGTCCTACCGGGTCCGCTCCGACCTGCGCGGCCGCTACCCGCTGGGGCCGCTCCAGCTGCGGCTGACCGACCCGTTCGGGCTGGTCGAGCTGACCCGCTCGTTCAGCAGCCACGACCTGCTGACCGTCGTCCCGCGCACCGAGGAGCTGGTGCCGGTGCGGCTGGCCGGCGAGACCTCCGGCTACGGCGACGGCAGCCGCCGCGCCCTGGCGCTGGCCGGCGACGACGACGTGATCCCGCGCACCTACCGGCGCGGCGACGACCTGCGCCGGGTGCACTGGCGCTCCACCGCCCGCTACGGCGAGCTGATGGTCCGCCGCGAGGAGCAGCCGCAGCGCAGCCGGGCCACCGTCCTGCTGGACACGCGGGACGCGGCCTTCGAGGGCGCGGGCCCCGACTCCGCCTTCGAATGGGCCGTGTCCGCAGCCGCCTCCACCCTGGTCCACCTGCTCGAGCAGGGCTTCTCGTCGCGGCTGCTGACCGACGCGGGGACCGCGGTGCCCGGCGAGGGCGGCGGCTTCTCCTCCGGCGGGCAGGAGTCCGCCGAGGCGGCCGGACTGATGATGGACACCCTCGCGGTCGTCGGGCACTCCGACGGCGCCGGCCTCTCCCGCGCGTACGACGCGCTGCGCAGCGGCGGCGCGGGCACCGGCGGCGCGGGCTTCGGCGAGGCCGGCGGCGACGGGCTGCTCATCGCCTTCTTCGGGGACCTGGACGACGTACAGACGGAACTGGCGGCCAAGATGCGCGGGCGCAGCGGGGCCGCGGTGGCCTTCGTACTGGATGCGGCGCTGTGGGCCGGTCGGCCCACCGCGGTGGAGGAGCGGCTGCACCGGCTGCGCGCGGCGGGCTGGACGGCCCTGGCCGTGCCGCCCGGGGGCGCGTTCGGGGAGCTGTGGCGGCAGGCCGGCAACGCCCCGCTGGGCTCGGGTGCAGCCGGGGGCCGGGCATGAGCGGGCGGGCGCGCGTCACGCTGTTCGCGTTCCTGGCGACCCTGCTGACCTCCTGGTCGCTGGCCTCGCTGGTGGAGTCGGCGGGCTGGCTGCTGCAGGCGGCGCTGCTGCTGGCCGTGCAGAGCGGGGTCGGGGCGGCGGCGCGGCGCATACCGCTCGCGCGGGCCCTGACCGTGGCTGCGCAGGTCGTGGTGTCGCTGCTGGTCCTCGCCCTGCTGTTCGCGGGTAAGGGCGAGTCCACGGGGGACGGGCCGATGGCCTACCTGGTGGGCGATTTCGCCGCCCTGTTCCGGCGGGGCGTGCAGGACGTGGCCGAGTTCGCGATCCCGGCCCCGCTGACCGACGGCATCCGGCTGCTCCTGCTCTCCGGCGTGCTGCTGGTCGGGCTGCTGGTGGACCTGCTCGCGGTGACCCTGCGGAGCGCCGCCGCGGCCGGGCTGCCGCTGCTCGCGCTGTACTCGGTGGCCGCCGGGCTGTCCGCCGGGACCGGGGCCCGGGGCGCCTGGTTCTCCTTCCTGCTGGCCGGCGCCGGCTACCTGTTGCTGCTGCTGGCCGAGGGCCGCGACCGGCTGGCCCAGTGGGGCCGGGTCTTCGGCGGGGCGCCGCCCGGGCGGGTCTCGGCGGCCTCCGGGTACGGGGGCGGCGGCTCCGGCCAGGCGACCGCTCCCGTACGCACCGGGCGGCGCATCGGCGCGGTCGCGCTCGGTATCGCGCTGACCGTGCCCGCGGCGCTGCCCTCGCTCGGCGGCGGACTGCTGGCCGGGCAGGGCGAGGCCGAGGGCGGCGGCAGCGGGACCGGCGGGACGATCTCCGCGGTGAACCCGCTGGTCTCCCTCCAGGGCAGCCTGAACGCGCAGGACAACCGGGTGGTGCTGAAGTACCGCACGGACAGCCCGCAGCTCGGCGAGCAGTACCTGCGGATCCTGGCGCTGGACGAGTTCAACGGCGTCAAGTGGGAGGCCTCCGGGCGCGCCCTGACGGACGTGCCGGAGCAGCTGCCGGTGCCGCCGGGGCTCAGCCCGCAGATCCGGCAGAACGCCGTCGAGGTGCGCACCAACGTCTCCGCGGCCGACAGCTACGCGCAGCGGTACCTGCCGATGCCGTACCCGGCGACGAGCGTGGACATCCCCGGCAAGTGGCGGTTCGAGCCGGCCGGGCGGACCCTGGTCGGCGACCAGCTGGCCAAGGACCGCTTCCAGAACGTCCAGGGCGCGGTGTACACGGTGCGCAGCCTGCTGCTGCGGCCGACGGCGGCCCAGCTCCAGGCGGCGCCCGAGGCGCGGCAGGAGATCCGGGACGAGTACACGAAGCTGCCGGACAACCTGCCGCCGGTCGTCGCGGAGACGGCCCGCCAGGTGACGAAGGGCGCGAAGGACGACTACACGCGGGCGGTGCGGCTCCAGGACTGGTTCGCGGTCGGCGGCGGCTTCCGCTACGACACGAAGGTGGCCTCGGGCACGGGGCCGCAGGCGATCGCCCGGTTCCTCGCCGACAAGGAGGGCTTCTGCATCCACTTCGCGTTCTCGATGGCGGCGATGTCGCGCTCGCTCGGGATCCCGGCGCGGGTGGCGGTCGGCTTCACGCCCGGCGAGAAGCAGTCGGACGGCACGGTCAACGTGACCATGCGGGACGCGCACGCCTGGCCGGAGCTGTACTTCGAGGGCGTGGGCTGGACCCGGTTCGAGCCGACGCCCCGTCAGGGCATCACGCTGCCGGACTACTCGCGCTCCGAGCGGCCCGCGGCGCAGCCCTCCGCGCCGGCGCCGCTGCCGTCGCAGAGCTCGGCGCAGCCCTCGGCGGCCCCGTCGAAGGCGGACGACTGCCCGCCGGAGCTGGCCAGGCTCGGCGAGTGCGGGAAGAAGGCCCCGGAGTCGGGCGCCGGAGCCAAGGACGACGGTGTGTCGGTGGGGGCGGTCCTCGCCTGGACCGGCGGCGTACTGGCCCTGCTGGCGCTGCCGCTGCTGCCGCTGCTGTGGCGTTCGCGGGTCCGCGCCCTTCGGCTTGCGGCGGGTGCCGTGCTGTCGGCCTGGGAGGAGCTGGGCGACACGGCCTGGGACGTGGGCATCGCCCCCGACGGGGCGCTGTCGCCGCGGCGGGCCGCCGACCGGCTGGTGCTGCTGGGGCGGCTGGAGCAGGACGCCGCGGCTTCGGTGTACCGGGTCGCCGGGGCGGTGGAGCGGGTGCTGTACGCCCGGCCGGACGCCGCCGGTGAGGCGGCGTACGAGGGGCTGGCCGCCGACGTGCTGGCGGCCCGCGCGGCGCTGCTGGCAGGCGCCGGCCGCGCCGGCCGGCTGCGCGCGCTGCTGCTGCCGCGCTCCGGGGTGCGGTTGCGGTGGGCGGCGACGGCCCGCTGGTCGGCTGCTGCCGCGGCAACCCGCGCCTGGCTGACCCCACTGACCGCCCGCCTGAAACCCCTGGGCCGGAAACTCCGCCCACCACTGAAACCCCGCGGCTGACCACCCCGTCCAGCCCCGCCGGCGTTTGAGGCGCGGGGTCTGGGGCGGAGCCCCAGGCGGGGCCGGGGGCGCAGCCCCCGGTTTCGGGGGGCACCTCCCAGCG
>NZ_JBEYXK010000104.1:0-23198 GCF_040645035.1 Streptomyces sp. NPDC046876
GGATGAATCCAGCCCGCGCGGCGTTTGAGCGCACCGGGCGCGAAGCGCCCGGAACGGGGTCCGGGGGCGGAGCCCCCGGTTTCGGGAAGGGGCGGGGAGGGGACAGGCTCCGCGCAGCGGCAGACGGCAGCGGCAGGCGGCAGAAACGGGCGAGGGGCGGGCCCGGGGTGTCCGGGTCCGCCCCTCGGCAGGGTCGGGAGGGCGTTAGCCCTTGCGGCTGTAGTTCGGGGCCTCGACCGTCATCTGGATGTCGTGCGGGTGGCTCTCCTTGAGGCCCGCCGAGGTGATCCGGACGAACCGCCCGCGCTCCTGGAGCTCCGGCACCGTACGGCCGCCGACGTAGAACATCGACTGCCGCAGGCCGCCGACCAGCTGGTGGACGACCGCCGAGAGCGGACCCCGGTACGGCACCTGGCCCTCGATGCCCTCGGGGATGAGCTTGTCGTCGCCGCCCACGCCCTCCTGGAAGTACCGGTCCTTGGAGAAGGACTTCCGGTCGCCTCGGGACTGCATCGCGCCGAGCGAGCCCATGCCGCGGTAGGACTTGAACTGCTTGCCGTTGATGAAGAGCAGCTCGCCCGGGGACTCCTCGCAGCCCGCGAGGAGCGAGCCGAGCATCACCGTGTCGGCGCCGGCGACCAGGGCCTTGGCGATGTCGCCGGAGTACTGCAGGCCGCCGTCGCCGATGACGGGGACGCCCGCGGCCTTGGCGGCCAGCGAGGCCTCGTAGATCGCGGTGACCTGCGGGACGCCGATGCCGGCGACGACGCGGGTGGTGCAGATGGAGCCGGGGCCGACGCCGACCTTGATGCCGTCGCAGCCGGCGTCGACGAGCGCCTGGGCGCCGTCGCGGGTGGCGACGTTGCCGCCGATGACGTCGACGGACGAGTTCGACTTGATCTTGGCGACCATGTCGCCGACCAGGCGGGAGTGGCCGTGCGCGGTGTCGACGACGATGAAGTCGGCGCCGGCCTCGATCAGGGCCTGGGCGCGCTCGTACGCGTCGCCCGCGACGCCGACCGCGGCGCCGACCAGGAGGCGGCCGTCCTTGTCCTTGGCGGCGTTCGGGTACTTCTCCGCCTTGACGAAGTCCTTGACGGTGATGAGGCCCTTGAGGACGCCCGCGTCGTCGACCAGCGGCAGCTTCTCGATCTTGTGGCGGCGCAGCAGCTCCATGGCGTCCACCCCGGAGATGCCGACCTTGCCGGTGACCAGCGGCATCGGGGTCATGACCTCGCGCACCTGGCGGCTGCGGTCCGACTCGAAAGCCATGTCGCGGTTGGTGACGATGCCGAGCAGCTTGCCGGCGGGGTCGGTGACCGGGACGCCGGAGATGCGGAACTTGGCGCACAGCTCGTCGGCCTCGCGCAGCGTGGCGTCCGGGTGCACCGTGATCGGGTCGGTGACCATGCCGGACTCGGAGCGCTTGACCAGGTCGACCTGGTTGGCCTGGTCGGCGATGGAGAGGTTGCGGTGCAGTACGCCGACGCCGCCCTGGCGGGCCATCGCGATGGCCATGCGGGACTCGGTCACCTTGTCCATCGCCGCGGAGAGCAGCGGGACGTTGACGCGGACGTTCCGCGAGATGAAGGAGGAAGTGTCGATCTCGTCCGGTGCCATGTCCGACGCGCCCGGCAGCAGCAGGACGTCGTCGTACGTAAGCCCGAGCGCAGCGAATTTGTCGGGCACTCCGTCGGAGTTGACAGTCATGACACCTTCCCAAATGGTCTTGCTCAGCGCGGATGTCCATGCTAACGGGATCGGGAGGCGTCTCATTCCACGAGCGAGATCACTCCCGATTTTCGTGGCTTCCTCCTATTGATCAGGGATCTCCGGAGGGGGCGGACCACCCGCTGCTACTGCTCGGCGAGTGCCCGCAGCCGGCTGAGCGCCCGGTGCTGGGCGACGCGCACCGCGCCCGGGGACATCCCGAGCATCTGGCCGGTCTCCTCGGCGGTCAGCCCGACGGCGACGCGCAGCACGAGGAGCTCGCGCTGCGTCTCGGGCAGGTTGGCCAGGAGCTTGCGGGCCCAGGCGGCGTCGCTGCTGAGCAGGGCGCGCTCCTCGGGGCCGAGGGAGTCGTCGGGCCGCTCGGGCATCTCGTCGGAGGGCACGGCCGTGCTGCCGGGGTGGCGCATGGCGGCCCGCTGGAGGTCGGCGACCTTGTGTGCGGCGATGGCGAAGACGAAGGCCTCGAAGGGGCGGCCGGTGTCCCGGTAGCGCGGCAGCGCCATCAGGACGGCGACGCAGACCTCCTGCGCCAGGTCCTCGACGAAGTGGCGGGCGTCCCCGGGCAGCCGCGAGAGCCGGGTGCGGCAGTAGCGGATGGCCAGGGGGTGCACGAAGGCGAGCAGGTCGTGTGTGGCCTGCTCGTCGCCTTCCACGGCGCGGCGCACCAGCGCACTGACGGCCCCGGCGCTGCCGCCTTTGGCGGCTCCGGTGGGCCCTGTGGCCGCGGAGGAGCCCAGGGCCTCGTCGTCGCGCATCAATCCATGGTGCCTTGGCGCCGGAGCGTTCGCGGCACCTCGGCCCGTGTTGTGCATCGAAGCGTTATGAGCGGGTGCGCCTGAACTCTTCACTGCGCCCTCCCCTCCCGCTCGCCCGAATAGTCCCCGAGGCCCCATCCCAGAAAATGCGCCACACCCTCAAGCATGCGGCATCGCGCACGAAGCGACACGTCCCCCGGATTGTGCCCCGCCAACCCCCCGCTACGCACGGGGTGCGACGGGACGAATACGGATCGGACGCGGCGCGCCCGGTGCGCGCCGCCCCGCCCGCCGGCGGCGGACGGGACCGCCGTCAGCGTCCGGCCCGCGGGAGCGCGGTCAGCGGACCAGGCCCCAGCGGAACCCGAGCGCCACGGCGTGCGCCCGGTCGGAGGCGCCCAGCTTCTTGAAGAGCCGGCGGGCGTGCGTCTTGACCGTGTCCTCGGAGAGGAAGAGCTCACGCCCGATCTCCGCGTTGGACCGGCCGTGGCTCATGCCCTCCAGCACCTGGATCTCGCGCGCGGTGAGCGTGGGCGCGGCGCCCATCTCGGCGGAGCGCAGCCGGCGCGGCGCCAGGCGCCAGGTCGGGTCGGCGAGGGCCTGGGTCACCGTGGCCCGCAGTTCGGCGCGGGAGGCGTCCTTGTGCAGGTAGCCGCGGGCGCCGGCGGCGACGGCGAGGGCCACCCCGTCGAGGTCCTCGGCCACGGTCAGCATGATGATGCGGGCGCCGGGATCGGCCGAGAGCAGTCGGCGCACCGTCTCCACACCGCCGAGCCCGGGCATCCGTACGTCCATCAGAATCAGGTCGGAGCGGTCGGCACCCCAGCGGCGGAGGACTTCCTCGCCGTTGGCCGCCGTCGTCACACGCTCGACGCCGGGCACGGTGGCAACCGCGCGACGGAGCGCCTCTCGGGCAAGCGGGGAGTCGTCGCAGACGAGGACGGAAGTCATGACCGCCCTCCGCAGCTGCTGATGCGCGTCACCTTGAGCCTCCAGGCTGGTACGTATCGTCACCTGTGCGGTCGATGCTCTCGGACACCTGTCCGGGAACTTCTTGGTTCAACCGCCTTCGCTCTCTCAACGATGGTCACTCGAAAGAGTTACGGGTCGGACGGACACCTTCGGCACTCTACGTGAGGACGCGATCACGCGACTGGCGCAACTCGCCAATCGTCCTCCATCTGGAGGTATGCCCTATTTGGCGGCTTTCCTTCCGTTTGGCATGTGTCTGAGGCTAGATTCCCAATGAGTCATATTTACATCTACTACGACAGTAGGTGTGGAGACTTGGACCGTATCCGTCTCAGTACCGGCACCAAGAGGACTACCCATGGCAGATTTCTCCCGCCTCCCCGGACCGAACGCCGACCTCTGGGACTGGCAGCTGCTGGCCGCCTGCCGGGGAGTCGACAGCTCCCTCTTCTTCCACCCCGAGGGCGAGCGCGGTGCGGCCAGGAGTGCGCGTGAAGCCTCGGCTAAAGAGGTCTGCATGCGCTGCCCGGTGCGTTCGGAATGCGCCGCGCACGCCCTGGCCGTCCGCGAGCCCTACGGGGTGTGGGGCGGCCTCACCGAGGACGAGCGCGAGGAGCTGATGGGCCGCGCGCGCCATCGCCTGATCCCCGCATCGAGCACGATCGGACGGATCGCCCCGGACTGACGGGGCGAGAGAAGGAACGTTTCCTCTGGCCGGGGCGGGCCTGGCGTACGGCCGCGCGGACGCGCACCCGACAGCGGCGCGCCTCAGCGGACGGCGGCCCGCTCCAGCTGGGCGAGGGTCGCGGCCACGGCCGGTACGCGGGCCAGGTCGGGCAGGGTCAGCGCCACGATCTCGCGCTCGACGGCCGGCTCCACGGCCAGCATGCTCACGCCCTTGGCCCGTACGGACTCCACCGCGAGCTCCGGCAGCACCGCGACGCCCAGCCCGGCCCCGACGAGGCCGGCCACGGCCGGGTAGTCGTCGGTGGCGAAGTCGATGCGCGGGGTGAAGCCCGCGTCCTCGCACACCTCGACCAGATGGCGCCGGCAGCGCGGGCAGCCCGCGATCCACGGCTCGTCCGCGAGCTCCGCCATGCCCACCCGCTCGGCCCCGGCCAGCCGGTGCCCGGCGGGGACCAGCCCGACGAGCCGGTCCGTCAGCAGCGGCCTTACGACGAGGTCGTCCCACTCGGCGGGCGCGTCCGCGGCGGCGGCCCGCCCGCCGTCCGCACCCGAGCCCGCACCCGAGCCCGCACCCCGGGCCGACGCGTACCGGAAGGCCAGCGCCACGTCGCAGTCGCCGTCGCGCAGCATCTCCACCGAGCGCGGCGGCTCCGCCTCGACCAGCGAGATCCGGGTCCCCGGGTGCTCGGCCCGCATCGCGGCGAGCGCGGTCGGCACCAGGGTGGAGCTGCCGCTGGGGAAGGACACGAGCCGCACCCGCCCGGCGCGCAGGCCGGCGATGGCCGCGACCTCCTCCTCGGCGGCGGTGAGCCCGGCGAGGATCCCGGCGGCGTGCCGGACCAGCGCGGCGCCGGCCTGCGTCAGCCGCATCTCGCGGCCGGCGCGGACGATCAGCGGGGTGCCGGCCGACTGCTCCAGCGCCTTCATCTGCTGGGAGACGGCGGGCTGGGTGCAGCCGAGTTCGCGGGCGGCGGCGGAGAAGGAGCCGGTAGCGGCCACGGCGCGCAGGACGCGGAGATGACGTGCCTCGATCACCCTTCGAGCATAAGCCCTGCTTTGACGGCCGCGCCAATATTCCGGTGCCGCTTTGAGGCTGCTGGGCTAGCGTGTGCTCTCATGGCGCCCATACACGTGATCTCCGTGAACACCGGCCGCGCGACGGCCTCCGAGCACACCGACGCCGAGGACGGGGTGACGGGCATCGGCAAGCGGCCGGTCCCCGGCCCGGTCCGCGTCTTCGCCCCGGGCCCCAGGGGCGTCGGCGCGAGCGGCGTGGAGGGCGACACCGTCTGCGACCTGCGCCACCACGGCGGCGACCACCAGGCGGTGTACGCGTACGCCCGCGAGGACCTGGACTGGTGGGAGGGGCAGTTGGGGCGCGAGCTGCCCGGCGGGGTCTTCGGCGAGAACCTCACCACCTCCGGCATCGACCTGAACGGCGCCCTGCTCGGCGAGCGCTGGCGGATCGGCGCGGAGCTGGTCCTGGAGGTGGCCTCGGCCCGCATCCCGTGCCGCACCTTCCAGGGGGCGCTGGGCGAACGGGCCTGGGTCAAGCGGTACACCGAGGCGGTGCGGCCGGGCGCGTACCTGCGCGTGGTGCAGGAGGGCCCGGTCTCGCCCGGTGACACGGTCGAGGTGCTGAGCCGCCCGGACCACGACGTGACGGTCGGGCTGTGGTTCCGTGCGTTCACCACCGAGCGCGCGCTGCTGCCGCGCACGCTGGCGGCGGGCGCGGCGATGGAGCCTCAGGCCCACGCGAAGGTGCACAAGTACATCGAGAAATACGGGAAGTAGCCGCCCGGCGACGCGTGCGGGACCCCCGGCGGCGCGCGGGCGGCAGGAAAGCGGACGAAGTGGTACCGCCAGGGCGGGCCCGCACCGCCCCGCCGCCCGGGGCGGCTAGGTTGCGGCTATGACGACTGCGTTGATCACTGGATCCACGGCGGGCATCGGCGCCGCCTTCGCCCGCCGGCTCGCCGCCCGGGGCCACAACCTGGTCCTGGTGGCCCGGGACACCAAGCGGCTCGCCGAACAGGCCACGGAGCTGCACGACCGGCACGGCATCGAGGCCGAGGTACTGGCCGCCGACCTGTCCACCGAGGAGGGCATCGCGGCGGTCGAGCAGCGCCTCGGCGACCGCACGCACCCGGTCGACCTCCTGGTCAACAACGCCGGGTTCGGCAACAAGGGCCGCTACCTCGAGGTGGCCATGGCCGACGAGCTGGCCATGCTCAAGGTGCACGTCGAGGCCGTGCTGCGGCTGACCTCGGCGGCCACCGAATCGATGCGCTCGCGCGGCCGGGGCGGTGTGGTCAACGTGGCCTCGGTGGCGGCGTTCGTACCGCGCGGGACGTACGGGGCCAGCAAGGCCTGGGTCGTGCAGTTCACCCAGGGCGCGGCGCGGGACCTGGCGGGGTCGGGCGTGCGGCTGATGGCGCTGTGCCCGGGCTTCGTGCGCACGGAGTTCCACCAGCGGGCCGGCATGGGCACGGACAACATCCCCGGCTGGATGTGGCTGGACGCAGACAAGTTGGTGGCCGCGGCCCTGGACGACCTGGCCCGCGGCAGGACGGTGTCGATCCCGGACCCGCGGTACAAGGCGCTGATGGGTGTGGTGAAGCTGGCGCCGCGCGGGCTGCTGGGCGGGCTGTCCTCGCGGACGGGCCGCAAGTACGGGCCGCAGTAGCGGGGGCGAGGGCGGGCGGCCCGCATCGGCAAAACGGCCGAACGGATGAAATCTCCCTAAACTGGACGTGTTCCTTCCAGCCCGGGAGACGCCATGACATTCGTACAAATTGTCGATTACGAGACCAGCAAGCCCGAGGCCGTCAACCAGCTGCTCGACCGCTACCTGGAGCAGACCAGCGGCAGGCGCACCGTGACGCACAGCATCCTCGGCCGGGACCGCGAAGCCGAGACGCACTATGTCGACGTGGTCGAATTCCCGTCGTACGAAGACGCCATGAAGAACTCTCATCTCCCGGAGACGGACAAGATGTTCCAGGAGATGGTGGCCCTCTGCGACGGGATGCCGCGGTTCACCAACCTCGACGTGGTACGCGACGAGCACCTCAACACCCTGATGGTGAACCGGATGTTCGACGACATCGCGATGAAGGGCGACATGGACGCCGTCGGCGAGATCTTCGCGGCCGACTACCGCGACCACGACATCAGCAACCCCGTCGACAAGATCGGGCCCGCGGGCATCCGCGAGGACGTGCAGATGTGGCGGGGCGCCTTCGACTTCTCCTTCACCCGTGACGCGCAGACGGCCCAGGACGACTACGTCACCACCCTGTGGACCTGGACCGGCAAGCACAAGGGCGAGTTCATGGGCGTCGCCCCGACCGGCAAGACCTGCACGATGACCGGCACCACGGTCTTCCGCTGCGAGAACGGGATGATCAAGGAAGGCTGGTGGCACTACGACGCCATGCGCCTCATGCGGGAGCTCGGCGCGATGTGACAGCCCCGCACGGCGGGGCCGCAGACGACGGAGCCACACACCACGGGGCCGCACACGGGGAAGGCCCCGGTCCGCCACCGCCGGATACGGCGGTGGAGGCCGGGGCCTTCATGTGCTCAGTGAGCGACCGGGTCAGTGGCTGTGGCCGTGACCGTGGCCGTGACCGTGGCCGTCGGCCTCCTCCTCGGCCGGCTTTTCGACGACCAGGGTCTCGGTCGTGAGCAGCAGGGAGGCGATGGAGGCGGCGTTCTCCAGGGCGGAGCGGGTGACCTTGACCGGGTCGATGACGCCGGCCTTGACCAGGTCGCCGTACTCGCCGGAGGCGGCGTTGAAGCCCTGGCCCTTCTCGAGCTCCGCCACCTTCGAGGTGATGACGTAGCCCTCGAGGCCGGCGTTCTCGGCGATCCAGCGCAGCGGCTCGACGGCGGCGCGGCGGACGACCGCGACACCCGTGCCCTCGTCGCCGGTCAGGCCCAGGTTGTCGCCGAGCACCTTCACGGCGTGGACGAGCGCGGAGCCACCACCGGAGACGATGCCCTCCTCGACCGCGGCGCGGGTCGCGGAGATGGCGTCCTCGAGGCGGTGCTTCTTCTCCTTGAGCTCCACCTCGGTGGCGGCGCCGACCTTGATGACGCAGACACCGCCGGCGAGCTTCGCCAGGCGCTCCTGCAGCTTCTCGCGGTCCCAGTCCGAGTCGGTCGCCTCGATCTCGGCCTTGATCTGGTTGACGCGGCCCAGGACGTCGTCGGAGGAGCCGGCGCCGTCGACGATGGTGGTGTCGTCCTTGCTGATGGTCACGCGGCGCGCGGTGCCCAGGATGTCCAGGCCGGCCTGGTCGAGCTTGAGGCCGACCTCCTCGGCGATGACGGTGGCACCGGTGAGGGTGGCCATGTCCTGCAGCATCGCCTTGCGGCGGTCGCCGAAGCCCGGGGCCTTGACGGCGACCGCGTTGAAGGTGCCGCGGATCTTGTTGACGACCAGGGTCGACAGGGCCTCGCCCTCGACGTCCTCGGCGATGATCAGCAGCGGCTTGGAGCCACCCGCCTGGATGACCTTCTCCAGCAGCGGCAGCAGGTCCTGGATCGAGGAGATCTTGCCCTGGTGGATCAGGATGTAGGGGTCCTCGAGGACCGCCTCCATGCGCTCCTGGTCCGTGACGAAGTACGGCGACAGGTAGCCCTTGTCGAAGGCCATGCCCTCGGTGAACTCGAGCTCCAGGCCGAAGGCGTTGGACTCCTCGACGGTGATGACACCGTCCTTGCCGACCTTGTCCATCGCCTCGGCGATGAGCTCGCCGACCTGCTGGTCCTGGGCGGACAGCGCGGCCACGGCGGCGATGTCGGACTTGTCCTCGATCGGGCGAGCGGTGGCGAGGAGCTCCTCGGAGACGGCCTTGACCGCCGCGTCGATGCCCTTCTTCAGGGCGGCCGGGGAGGCGCCGGCGGCGACGTTGCGCAGACCCTCGCGGACGAGCGCCTGGGCGAGCACGGTGGCGGTGGTGGTGCCGTCACCCGCGATGTCGTTGGTCTTGGTCGCCACCTCCTTCACCAGCTGCGCGCCGAGGTTCTCGTACGGGTCGTCCAGCTCGACCTCGCGGGCGATGGTGACACCGTCGTTGGTGATGGTGGGGGCGCCGAACTTCTTGTCGATGACGACGTTGCGGCCCTTGGGGCCGATCGTCACCTTGACCGTGTCGGCAAGCTTGTTGACGCCGCGCTCGAGGGCGCGACGGGCGTCCTCGTCGAACTTCAGGATCTTCGCCATGGGAGCGGTTCAGCCCTCTCGGAAAACTCGGGTTTCAACGAACCGCGCCCCTCGCCGCCCGGCAATCAGCGGGGTGACCAGGGGCGCAGCTCAAAGCAGTGCTGGTGAAGCGAATTACTTCTCGATGATCGCGAGCACGTCGCGAGCCGAGAGGACGAGGTACTCCTCGCCGCTGTACTTCACTTCGGTGCCGCCGTACTTGCTGTACAGCACGATGTCGCCGACGTTGACGTCCAGCGGGAGACGCTGGCCGTCCTCGAAGCGGCCCGGGCCCACGGCGAGGACGACGCCCTCCTGGGGCTTCTCCTTCGCGGTGTCCGGGATGACCAGGCCGGAGGCCGTGGTCTGCTCGGCGTCGAGCGGCTGGACCACGATGCGGTCCTCAAGCGGCTTGATGGCAACCTTGGAGCTGGCGGTCGTCACGATCCGACCTCCCCCTTCGGAGATCTCACGGGGTTAACTGTCTGAGGTGGCGACCAGGTGGATCCGTCGTCGCGGGTGCCGGACCTGCCCGTCGCTGTGTTGGCACTCACCGGGGGCGAGTGCCAGGTGCGAGACTATTCCGGCGATTAGCACTCGGTCAAGCGGAGTGCCAACACGCTCCGTCCGAGTCCCGGATTCGGAGCGCACCCACAGCACTCCCCGGCCACACACGGCCGAAACCCTGCGGTTCCGGTCCCCTCCGAGGGACCCGAAGGAACCTAGGCGCACTGTTTTACGTCTTACACGATATGAAGATAAAACGCCTCAATGGGGACCGGATCGGACAGCCGTGCGGGGACTGAGACCGCTGACGACCGCCGGGGCCCGCCGCCGGACCGAGGCGCTGCTGCTCGTCTTCGTCATCGGCATCGCCGTCCTCGGGCACGCGAGCGCGAGCCTCGCCCTGGGCGGCGAGCTCCCGGCGAACCTCACCGGTTTCACCATCAGCCTCACCCTGCTGGCGCTGGTGGCCCACCTCGGCGTGCGCCGGTTCGCGGCGTACGCGGATCCCCTGATCCTCCCGCTGGCCATGCTGCTGTCCGCGCTCGGGCTCGTCCTGCTGCATCGGCTCGACCAGTCCTACATCGAGCAGTACGGGGCCGAGGCCAATGCGCCCGGCCAGCTGGTGTGGACGGTGATCGGGGTCGCCGCCTGCCTGCTGGTAGTGGCGCTGCTGCGCGACCACCGGCTGCTCCAGCGGTTCATCTTCCTCACCATGGCCGTCGCGCTCGTGCTGCTGATCGCGCCGGCCTTCTCCCCCGCGGACACCTACGGCGCCAAGCGCTGGATCGTCGTCGGCGGCTTCTCCGCGCAGCCCGGCGAGTTCGTGAAGATCATGATCGCGGTCTTCTTCGCGGGCTACCTGGTGATCCACCGCGACTCCCTGGCCCTGGCCGGCCGGAAGTTCCTGGGCATGCGGCTGCCCCCGATGCGCCAGCTCGCGCCCATCGTCACGGTGTGGATCCTCTCGCTGCTGGTGCTGGTCTTCGAACGGGACCTCGGCACCTCCCTGATCTTCTTCGGCGTCTTCGTGGTGATGCTGTACGTGGCCACGGAGCGCACGAGCTGGATCGTGTGCGGCCTGCTCATGGCCGCGGGGGGCGCCTTCGTGGTCGGCTCCACGGAGCCCCACGTCAAGGCGCGCGTGGCGGCCTGGCTCAACCCGCTGTCGTACTACTGGAAGGAACGGCCGCCGGGGGTCAACTCCGACCAGTCCGCGCAGGCCCTGTTCAGCTTCGGCACGGGCGGCATCTCGGGCACGGGGCTCGGCATGGGCCATCCGGAGCTGATCAAGTTCGCGGGCCGCAGCGACTTCATCCTGACGACGGTGGGCGAGGAGCTCGGGCTGGCCGGGGTCATGGCCGTCCTGCTCCTGTACGCCCTGCTCGTGCAGCGGGGGCTGCGGATGGCGCTGGGCGCCCGCGACCCCTTCGGCAAGCTGCTGGCGGTCGGCCTGTCGGCGGCCCTGGCCCTGCAGGTCTTCGTGGTGGCGGGCGGGGTGACCGGGCTGATCCCGCTGACCGGCAAGGCGCTGCCGTTCCTGGCGAAGGGCGGCTCGTCCCTGCTGGCCAACTGGATCATGATCGCCCTGCTGCTGCGCATCAGCGACAGCGCGGAGCGGCAGCGGGAGGCGGACAGCCGCGGCCCGGTGGAGACGGTGATCACCCCGGTGATCGCGCTCAGTGGACCACGGTGAAGCTGCGCCAGGGCAGGGTGTCGGGGGCGGTGTCGTTCGACAGGGTGGTGGCGACGTAGGTGCCGTCCGCCTTGTCGGACTTCTTGCAGTCCGGCGTCCGGTACAGCACCACGTCGACCAGCGTGTCGTTGTGGACGTGGGCCGCGCCGCGCGGCAGGAGGATGCGGTGGCAGCCCTCGACGGAGGTGTTCGAGTGGGTGACCTCGATCGGCGAGTCCTCGGCGCGGAACCTGAGCTCGCCCACGGTGGTCTTGCCGGCCGAGCAGGCCGTGGCGGTGAGCAGCAGGAGCGAGGCCCCTGCGATGACGGTGATACACCGGGAGCGGTGCGAGCGGTGCATGGCTCGGTCCTCGTCTGTGCGGGTACGGGTGCGGGCAGCCGTTACTCGCAGCTTGGCGAGCCCGGCGGCATCCGGCATCCGCTGCGCGCCCGGCCGGATGACGGCCGAAGGGGCGACCCGGTCCGGCGGGGGCGGCCGGCGGCCCGCCGGCCCGTCAGAGCCAGTCCTCCAGGCGGCCTATGCGGTAGCCCTGGCGCTGGATGCTCTCCAGCATGTGCCGGGTCATCTGGACCTCGTTCTCGCCCTTGAGCTCGGCGGGGCCGCGGAAGTGGGCCAGGATGATGTCTCCGGGCTTCAGGCCCGAGCCCTCGGCGTACTGGAAGTCGTTGATCTGCATCGACGCCTTCCACAGCACGACCTGCGTGATGCCGCACTCGGCGGCCGCCTTGAGGGTGTCGTCGTTGTAGTTGCCGTACGGCGGGCGGAAGCGGGTGGGCTTGGCGCCGAAGCGCTTCTCCAGGCGCTCCTGCTGACCGCATATCTCCTTCTTCTGCGCCGCGAAGGGCAGGGTGCGCAGGTTCGGGTGGGTCAGCGTGTGGTTGTTTATGGTGCTGCCGGAGCCGTTGTCGCGGATCTTCTCGAAGTGGCCGTAGTCCGACGAGGCGATGTTGTCCGTCAGGAACATGCTGATCGGCAGCTTGAGGTCGGCCGCCATCTTCAGGAACTCGGGGTCCTTCTCGGCGCCGTCGTCGAAGGTCAGGAAGACGACCTTCTCGCCCGCGGGGACGGGTATTCGGTCCACCACCTGGGGCTTGCCCGGGGCCGGCGGCGGCAGGACCGGCTTCTGCGCGGGCTTCGGCGCGAACTGCACCGGGGCGTTCAGCCCCCACTTCCTGTACGCCTGGTCCCCGGGGCTCGCCGCCGAGGGGGAGCCGCTCGGGGAGGCCGACGCCGCTGCGGAGGCCGACGGGGTGGCGTGCCCGTCGGTGGTCTTGCGGCCCAGTCGTTCGATCGGGTCCACGCTGTTCCCGCACCCCGTCAGGGACAGGGCGAGCGCGCCGGCCGCCAGCGTTCCGGCCGTCAACCGGCGCGCGTACTTCACAGGTAGTCCTCCAAGCGGGCCACGGCATACCCCTTGTCCGTGACGGTCTTCATGACGTTACGGATCATGTCAGGCATGGAGCCCTTCCAGTCCTCGCGCCCCCGGAAATGCGTGAGGATGATATCTCCGGGATGCAGGTCCCGGTCCCCTTCACGGTAGTCCCACCGGTCCGGGAACGCCTCCGCGTTCCAGAGCGGAACGGCTTTGACGCCACAGGACTTGGCCGCCTTGAGCGTGTCCTCGTTGTAGTTGCCGTACGGCGGGCGGAGCAGCGCCGGGCGCTTGCCGAACTGCCTCTGCATGACGTCCTGCTGGCCGCAGATCTCCTCGCGCTGCTGCTCGTACGTGAGCGCGGGCAGGTAGCGGTGGTTGAGCGTGTGGTTGTCCAGGGTGACGCCGGCGGCCTGCATCTCCTTGAAGTAGCCGTAGTTGTCGCGGATGAGGTAGTCGCTGAGGAACGCCGTGTACGGGATCTTCAGCTCCTTCATCATCTTCAGGAACTCGGGGTCCTTCTCCGCGCCGTCGTCGATGGTCAGGAAGACGACCCGGTCCTCCGTCGGGACGGTCGTGAAGACCGGGGGGAGGTTCTCCTGGCCGTCGACCTCGAAGCCGTCGCGGGTGGTGATCTCCGGCTTCGGCTTGGGCGCCGACGGCGCGTCCAGCGGCGGCTTGGCCAGCTTCCACTTCTTCGCCGCGGCGACCACGGACTGCCGGGCGGCCTTGCGCTCCTCGGGGGTGAGGGGCGCGGCGGGCGCGCCCGCCGCCTCGGCGCCCTTGACGGGCTTGGTCCGGTCGGGTGAACCCGACTCCGCGGAGGAGCCGCACGCGGTTCCCAGGGCGGCGACCAGCAGGGCGGCCAGGGCCACCCCGGTCCGGCCGCGCGGGCCGGCTCCGCGCCGGCGACCGTGAAGCGTCCTATGTCCCTTTTGTCGTACAAGCTGCATAGCTGCGCATCCTGGCACCGCGTGCGTGCGCCGCCCGGTCGACACCGCGGGCGGACGGCGACCTTCCACCGGCTGGCCCACACTGGCCGACAATGAACGGGTGACGCCCGAAGACTTCGCCGACCTGCTGACCCCCGAGGGCCGCGCCCTCCTGGACTCCCTGCGCGACCACGACCCGGCCCAGGAGCTCGCCGTCGCCACCCGGCTGCGCCGCGACCATCCGGCGCACCTGGTCTCCGCCGCCCTCGGGCAGGCCCGGCTGCGGCAGCGGGCGGTGGCGAAGTTCGGCGCCGAGGACGCGTTCCGGATGTACTTCACCCCCGGCGGCGCGGAGATGGCCACCCGGGCCGCGGTGGCCGCGTACCGGGCGGGGCGGCTCGCGGCGCTCGGCGTGCGCAGCGTCGCCGACCTGTGCTGCGGCATCGGCGGGGACGCCCTGGCCCTGGCCCGGCTCGGCATCCGGGTCCTGGCCGTGGACCGCGACCCGCTGACCGCCGCGGTCGCCCGGGCCAACGCCGAGGCGCTGGGGCTGGCGGAGCTGATCGAGGTCCGGGAGGCGGACGTGACCACGGTCGACACCACCGGCTACGACGCCGTCTTCATCGACCCCGCCCGGCGCGGCGGCCGCGGCCGCATCTTCGACCCCGAGTCCTACTCGCCGCCGCTGTCGTGGGCGGTGGAGACGGCCCGCGCGGCGGGGACCGCCGCCATCAAGATCGCCCCCGGCATCCCCCACGAGGCGGTCCCCGCCGGCGCCGAAGCGGAATGGATCTCCGACCACGGCGACGTAAAGGAAGCCGTCCTGTGGTTCGGCACCCCCGACCCCGCCCCCGCCGGCCGGGCCACGGCCCCGGCCGACGGCCCGACCACGGGCGAGGCGGCGGCCGCGGCGCCGGACGGCGTCGCCGGGCGGGCCGATTCCGGGCCGGCCCGGGACGCCGGGGCGACCGCAGGAGCGGCCCCGGACACCGGCCCCGCCACCGAAACCGGCGACCCGGCCGACAGGCCGGCCACGGGCGCAGCGCCGGACGGCGTAGCCGGGTCGGCCGGGTCCGGGCGGAGCCCGGGGAACGGGGGAAGGGCGGGCAGGGGACCGGCGCCGCAGGCAGCCCCGACCCGGAGCGGCCTTGCATCCCCGGCCGGCGGGCCGGACGCGGTGGCGGGCCGGGGGGCCGTGGTGCGGGCCACGCTGTTGCCCGGGCCGCGTACGCTCCGCCGCTCCGGGCCGATGGTCGAGGCCCCGGTCGGGCCCGTCGGGCGGTACCTGTACGAGCCCGACGGGGCCGTCATCCGGGCCCACCTCGTCGCGGAGGTCGCCGAACGGCTCGGCGGCCGCCTCATCGACCCCACCATCGCCTACGTCACCGCCGACGAGCTGATCGCAACGCCCTACGCGACCGCGTACGAGATCACCGACGTGCTGCCCTTCGGCCTGAAGAAGCTCAAGGCGCTGCTGCGCGAGCGCGAGGTCGGCATCCTGACGGTGAAGAAGCGCGGCTCGGCCATCGAGCCGGAGGAGCTCCGCAAGAAGGTCAAGCCGCAGGGCCCGCACGCGGCGACCGTGTTCCTGACCCGCGTCGCGGGCGCCCCCTCGATGCTGATCGGCTCGCCGGTCAGCGCCCCGTAGGCCGGCGTACGGCGCGCACCGCCCACCGGTAGTGCGCGCCGGCCTTGGCCAGGCCCAGCAGGCCCGTGATCCACAGGACCATGCCGAGACCCATGTAGTAGGCCACTTCGCCGTACGTGGTCTCCCCCGGCCGGGCCGAGGCCGCGGCGGCGAAGGCCACGTACAGCCCGAGCGCGGCCGGTACGAAGGAGGCCAGCAGCCAGGTCAGGCTGAGCCCCGGCGCGCGCAGCCGGGCGTCGGCGGCCGGGTCGTGGTCGCAGGCGGCCCATGCGTGCAGCAGCCGGCGCACCTCCCGGTCGCGGCGGGCGCCGCGCGCGAACCAGAACCCGGCCGGGACGAGCACGCCCGCCCCCAGGGCCGCGAAGACGATCCCGAAGACGGCGGAGAGCGGCTCGGGGGTCTCGAAGGACATCAGCGCCATGCCGACGAAGGACCAGCCGAGCGCGAAGACCGCGGCGACGGCCCAGAGCAGCAGCAGTCGGCCCGGGCCCAGGCTGAGCCGGCCCAGCTCCTGCAGGATGCGTGCCCGGTCGGCCCGTACGGCGGTCTCGTCCAGCCAGGGGCGCAGGTCCGCGGACGGCGGCGGGGGCGGCAGGTCACGGCGAGGCATGCACATGACCATATCCGGCCGGTGCCGCCGGATCCCGAACCGGGATCCGGCCGGCCGGGCCGACCCCGTCGCTCAGGCCCGGCCCGCAGCCTCCACCGACTCGAACCGCCAGCGGTGCACCGGACGGGTGATCAGATCGGCGGCGGGCTCGGGGAGTTCGGGGAACTCCCCGGCCGGCCCGTCGGCCGCCTCCCACCAGGTGATGACCAGCACCCGGTCGTGCGGGGCCCGGAACACCTCGCGCCGCACCGGATCGCGCTCCAGCTCCAGGGCCTGCGAACGGGCCCACTCCAGCAGCTCGTTGCCCCGGCCGTCGGCGGCCCGGGCTTCCCACATCAGCGCGACGGTGGACATCAGTACAGGTTGTCCTTGCTGAGTTCGTGCACGTGGTCGTGGTCGTGCGCATGACCGTGCCCGTGGCTGTGGCCGTGCCCGTGCTCCTCGCCCTGCCCGCCGGAGGCACCCGGCACGTGCGGGTCGGTCACCGGCAGCGAGGAGTCCGCCGACAGGCCCCAGTCCGAGGCCGGACGGTTCCGCTTGACCATCTCCGCGCCCAGCGCCGCCACCATCGCACCGTTGTCCGTGCACAGCTTGGGGCGCGGCACGCGCAGGATGATGCCCGCATTGTCGCAGCGCTCCTGCGCCAGCGCCCGCAGCCGGGAGTTGGCCGCGACACCGCCGCCGATCATCAGGTGGTCCACGCCCTCGTCCTTGCACGCGCGGATCGCCTTGCGCGTCAGCACGTCCACCACGGCCTCCTGGAAGGACGCCGCCACGTCCCGCACCGGCACCTCCTCGCCCGCGTTCCGCTTGGCCTCGATCCAGCGGGCGACAGCCGTCTTCAGCCCGGAGAAGGAAAAGTCGTACACGGGGTCGCGCGAACCCGTCAGCCCGCGCGGGAAGTTGATCGCCTTCGGGTCGCCCTCCTTGGCCAGCCGGTCGATGACCGGGCCACCGGGGAAGCCCAGCTGCAGCACGCGCGCGATCTTGTCGAAGGCCTCGCCCGCCGCGTCGTCGATGGTCGCGCCCAGCGGCCGTACGTCGGAGGTGATGTCCGGGGCGAGCAGCAGCGAGGAGTGCCCGCCGGAGACCAGCAGCGCCATCGTCGGCTCGGGCAGCGGCCCGTGCTCCAGCTGGTCCACGCAGATGTGCGAGGCCAGGTGGTTCACCCCGTACAGCGGCTTGCCGAGCGCGTACGCGTACGCCTTGGCCGCCGACACGCCGACCAGCAGCGCGCCCGCGAGGCCGGGTCCGGCGGTGACCGCGATGCCGTCGAGGTCGCGGGCGGTGACGCCCGCCTCCTTCAGGGCGCGCTCGATGGTCGGGACCATCGCCTCCAGGTGCGCGCGGGAGGCCACCTCGGGCACGACGCCGCCGAAGCGGGCGTGCTCGTCGACGCTGGAGGCGACCGCGTCCGCCAGCAGGGTGGTGCCGCGGACGATGCCGACGCCGGTCTCGTCGCAGGAGGTCTCGATGCCGAGGACGAGGGGTTCGTCAGCCATGGGTCTCACCTTGTACGGGTCCGTCCGCGGGGACGGAGTGTGCGGGATCGGAAAGGCGCATCACGAGCGCGTCGACGTTGCCGGGCTGGTAGTAGCCCCTGCGGAAGCCGAGCGGTTCGAAGCCGAAGCGCTCGTAGAGCTTCTGCGCACGGGTGTTGTCCACCCGCACCTCCAACAGCACCTCGGCGCACTCGAACGCGGTGGCGGCGCGCAGCAGGTCGGTGAGGAGCCGGGCGCCGAGCCCGGTCCCCCACTGGTCGCGCGCGGCCGCGATGGTCTGTACGTCGCCCAGGTCGCCGGCGGCGGCCAGCCCGGCGTACCCGACGAGGCGGCCCGTGCCTTCGTCCTCGGCCACCACGTAGTGGCGCGTGGCGTGCGGGCCGCGGGCGTGGGCGAGCTCGGACCAGAACATTCCGGCGGACCAGGCGTCCTCGGGGAACAGCTCCTGCTCCAGTTCCAGCACGGGCTCGATGTCCCACCAGCGCATCTCGCGCAGTACTGCCGTCACTGCGGGGTGACCACCTTGTAGTTCTTCGGCACCTGCGCGTCGGGCCGGCGCAGGTACAGCGGCGTCGGGGGCAGGAACTCCTGCCCGGCCGCCAGCTTCCGCACCGCCAGGCCCGCGAGGGCGGCGGCGCTCTGGTGCTCGGGGCCGCGGGCGTCGGTGAAGACCTCCGGGTAGAGCAGCGCGCCCTGGCCCACCGCCGGCAGCCCGGCGACCCGCTCGGCGATCTCGGCCGGGCGGTCCACGGCGGGCTCGCCGACCCGGGTCAGCGGGTCCTCGTAGCGCGCCCAGTAGACCTCCTTGCGCCGCGCGTCGGTGGCGACGGTGAAGGGGCCCTCGATCCCGGCGGCGCCGGCGGCGTACGCGAGGCCGTCGAGGGTGCACAGGCCGTGCACGGGGATGCCGAGGACGGAGGCGAAGGTGGAGGCGGTGACGAGGCCGACGCGCAGCCCGGTGTAGGGGCCCGGGCCGACGCCGACGACGATGCCGGTGAGGGCCTCGAGCTTCAGCCCGGCCTCGGCGAGGACCTTGTCGACCGAGGGCAGCAGGAGCTCCCCGTGGCGGCGGGCGTCGACCTGGTGGGACTCGGCGAGGACGGAGTCCCCGTCGTGCAGGGCGACGGTGACGGCGGGCGTGGCGGTATCTACGGCGAGCAAGAGCACGCGAACAGCCTACGACTCCCCGGCCCCGGGCCCTCGCGGCCGGTCGCCGGGCACCCCGGCTGCTACCTTCGACCCAGGTATCGGCCGGGGTCGGGCCGCGGGCGCGCACAGCCCTGCGGGCGGCCCCGGTACAGGGGCAGCGCGTCGGAGCGCGGAGAGGTGGAGCAAGGTGGCACGCAGCAGCTCGGGAATCGTGGCCGGGCTCACCGTCGCGGCGCTCGCCGCGGTCGGTTTCCTCGGCTACCAGGCGTCCGCGACCGCGCCCGCGCACCCCGTGAAGGAGGCCCCGCGGGCCGCGGCCCCCTCCAACGCCCCGGCCGCGCCGGGCCCCGAGGCGCAGAAGCCGGCGGCCCTGCCGGCCGATTCCGGCACCGGCGCGCGCGTCGTGTACTCGGTGAACCTGCGCCGGGTGTGGCTGGTGGGCGAGGACGGGCGGGAGCTGAAGTCGTTCTCGGTGATGCCGAGCACGGCCCACCCCAAGCCGGGCACGTATCTGGTGAGCTCGCGCGCGGGGTCGGTCACCGGCTCCGACGGGGTGCCGGTCGAGCACGTGGTGCGCTTCGCCACCGCCGAGGGCATCGTGATCGGCTTCAGTGCGCGCGTGGACGGCCAGATGCCGCAGCCCGACCCGACCAGGAAGACCGGCGGCATCCGGATGACGCGGGCCGACGGCGATGCGATGTGGGCGTTTGCGACGATCAACGCGAAGGTCGTCGTCCTGCCCTGATGCCGCAACCGGACCTCCGGGCGGGGTTCACCCGGACGGAGGACACGGTGTGACGGGGCCGGACGAGTGACTCAGGCCGTGACTCAGGCCGTGACTCAGGCCGCTTCGGACTCCGGGGCGGCCTGCTCGCCGACACCCTCGGGCGCCCCGGCCGGACCGGATGCGGCCGGGGAGGGCGTGGAACGGCCGGATGCGGAACAGCCGGGTCCGGGACGGGCGGGTCCGGGACGGTCGGGCCCCTGCGGGGCGTCGGCCCCGGCGCGGCGGACCCGCGCGGGCGGGGTCGACACGGCGGTCGCGGCCGCACCGGCCGCGAGCAGCGCCCCCATCGGCACGGCGGACGGGCGGGGGTCGCGCGGTGCGGTTGCTCCGGGTGCTCCTGCCGACATGGCTGCCTCCTGGCCCGGGCCGGCCGTACTTAGGTAGGCCTAACCAGCCCTCCGTACCATGTCACCACGTACGCCTCTGTCGGCGCAATACGTTTCCCGACGGGTTGTCGGTACGTTTTCCCGCGCGTCCCGTTCCGTACGCTCAGCCCGCCGCTGCGGTGGCCAGGGCCCCCAGCGCGTCCGGTGCGGCCCAGCGGGCGCCGATCCCGCGCACCGAGACCTCGCGCACGTCGTCGAGGACCTCCTCGTGCCCGACGGCGCGTGCGATCACCACGTGCAGACGGTCCTCGGAGAGCTCCTCCACCTTGCCGTCGCCCCACTCCACGACGACCACGGACTCGGGCAGCGAGACGTCGAGGTCCAGGTCCTCCATCTCCTCCAGCCCGCCGCCGAGCCGGTACGCGTCCACGTGCACCAGCGCCGGCCCGCCGCGCAGCGACGGGTGCACCCGGGCGATGACGAAGGTCGGCGAGGTCACGGCACCGCGCACGCCGAGCCCCTCGCCCAGCCCGCGGGTCAGCGTGGTCTTGCCCGCGCCGAGCTCGCCGGTCAGCAGGACGAGGTCGCCGGGGCGCAGCAGGCCGGCGATGCTGCGGCCGAGCTCCTGCATCGCCCCGGGCGAGTCGACGGTGATGCGGGCCTGGGCGGCGGGGGCCTCAGGTCCCGGCTGCGGTGCCGGGCTGCGGGGGGTTGCCGGCGGTTCCAGCGGTGCTTCTTCCATGTCCGCCAACGTTAGCCGCTGCGGGCACCGCACCGGTGCGCGCGAACAGCTCGGTCAGCAGCCCGGTCACCGTCTCCGGGTACTCCAGCATCATCAGGTGCCCGGCCCGCTCCAGGACCACCAGCTCGGCGGCCGGCAGCGCGTCCTTGATGGCCTGGCTGTGCGCGGCCGGGGTGATCATGTCGTGGTCCCCGGCGATGACCGTGACGGGGATGTCCGCGAACCGCTGGAGGGCGTCCGTCTTGTCGTGGGTCTGGAACGCCGGGTAGAACTCGGCGACCACGTCGATCGGGGTGGCCTCGATGAGCCGCTCGGCGAAGCGGGCGACGCCCGGATCCACCTCGCGGGGCGCGCCGAACGAGTACATCTTGATCATGCCGGCGAACAGGTCGGCGGTGGCCCGCCGGCCCCGCTCGACCAGCTCCACCTGCGAGCCGAGCGCCTTCAGGACGGGCGGCAGGATCCGGCGTACGGCCCCCATGCCGACGGCGGGCAGCCCGTACGTCACCTCGGAGAGGCGGCCGCTGGAGGTGCCGACCAGGGCCACGGCGAGGACGCGGTCGCGGACTAGCTCCGGGAACTGCTCGGCCAGCGCCATGATCGTCATACCGCCCATGGAGTGGCCGACCAGGATCAGCGGGCCCTCGGGGGCGGCGGCGTCGATGACCGCCTTCAGGTCGCGGCCGAGCTGGTCGATGGTCGCCGGCTCGCCGTCGGCCTGGGCGAAGCCGCGGGCGCTGCGGCCGTGGCTGCGCTGGTCCCAGTACACGGCGCGGACCGTGCCGCGCAGGGCGGCGCGCTGGAAGTGCCAGGAGTCCTGGGCGAGGCAGTAGCCGTGGCAGAACACCACCGTCGGCGGGGCCGCGGCCTTGCGGCGCAGCCGCGGGCGGGAGCGCTGGCGCTTGGCGGGCTCCTCGGGCAGCTCGTCCACCTCGTAGTGGAGCTCGGTGCCGTCCTCGGCGTAGGCGGCGCCCGGGGTTCCGCGCAGCGAGCCGTAGTCGCCGGTGGCGTCGAGGGCCACGCGCGCCTTGCGGCGCATGCCGCGGCCGACCGTGATCCGTTCGACGGCGACACCGGCCGCCGCACCCGCGGCTATCACGCCGATGGCCGCTCCGGCCCAGCCGGCCCTGCGCCAGTTCTCGCTCACGCCGTCCTCACTCAGCAGTCAGCACTCGGCCGTCAAGCGTTGCGGTACACCCGGGGTACCCGCGCGCCGATACGGGTGACGATCTCATACGCGATCGTGTGCGCCGCTTGAGCCCAGTCCTCGGCGGTGGGCTCGCCGTGGGCGCCGCTGCCGAAGAGGACGGCCTCGTCGCCCGCGCGGACCCGGCCGCCGTCGCTGCCGAGGTCGACGACGAACTGGTCCATGGCGACGCGCCCGGCGACGCGGTGGACGCCGCCGCCGACGAGGACGGGGCCGCGGCCGGAGGCGTGCCGGGGGATCCCGTCGGCGTACCCGGCCGGGATCAGCGCGAGAACGGTCTCGCTGTCGGTCACGTGGTGGTGGCCGTAGCTGACGCCGTGGCCCGCGGGCACCGTCTTGACCAGGGCCACGGTGGCCTTGAGGGCCATCGCGGGCCGCAGTCCGAGCTGCTCCGGGGTGCCGAGCTCGGGTGCGGGCGAGACGCCGTAGACGGCGAGGCCGCAGCGCACGAGGTCGAAGTGGCTTTCGGGGAGGGTCAGCGTCGCCGGCGAGTTGGCGATGTGCCGGACCTCGGGCTCCACGCCCTCCTTCTCGGCGTACGCGAGCATGTCGCGGAACGCGGCGAGCTGGAGCGGGACCGAGGGGTGGCCCGGCTCGTCGGCGCAGGCGAAATGGGACCAGACGCCGGTGACCCGGACGGTGCCCTCGGCCTGGGCGGCGACCGCCGCGCCGACGAGCTCCGCCCAGTCGGCGGGCTGGCAGCCGTTGCGGCCGAGGCCGGTGTCGGCTTTGAGCTGGATCCGGGCGGGGCGGCCGGCCGCGCGGGCGGCGGCCCGCGCCTCCTCCAGCGCCCACATCCCGCTGACGGACACGTCGATGTCGGCCTCTACGGCCTCCTGCCAGGGCCCGCCGGGGGTCCACAGCCAGCACATGATCCGGCCGCCGATGCCGGCCGCGCGCAGGGCGAGCGCCTCCTGGGGGGTGGCGGTGCCGAGCCAGGTCGCGCCGGCCTCCTGGGCCGCGCGGGCGCAGGGGACGGCGCCGTGGCCGTAGGCGTCCGCCTTGACGACGGCCATCAGGGCGGCACGGGGCGCCCGTTCGCGCAGGGCGCGGACGTTGGCCCGTACGGCGTCAAGATCGATCTCGGCGTACACGCGCGTGGCTGTCTCGTTCATCGCCCACAGTCTCTCAGAGCCCGGCCCGGCCGCCCGCAGGGCAACCCCCTGGTGGCGCGTCGCCCCCGGCCCCGGCCCGGCCGCCGCCGCTGCGCGGAGCCGTTCCCCACCCCGCCCCTTCCCGAAACCGGGCTCCGCCCGGACCCGTCAAAGATCGGGGCTCCGCCCCGGACCCCGCGCCTCAAACGCCGGCGAGGCTGGAAAATCCAGCCCGCGCGGCGTTTGAGCGCACCGGGCGCGAAGCGCACGG
>NZ_JBEYXK010000105.1:0-23179 GCF_040645035.1 Streptomyces sp. NPDC046876
CCGCTCAGCCATCGGCTGCATCGACTTCCGCCGGCCCTCCAGCAGCAGTCCCCGCAGATACAAGGCGCCCTTCTCGCGCTGGTCCCGCCGCACCAACGGTGCGAACACCTCGGACGCGAACTCCTCCAACCGGCCCCGCACCGCGGCAAGCTCCCCAGCCCTCATACAGCCAGCGAACTACCGCACACACGACGCGACAAGACCAGCTAACAAAAGCACTACTAGACAATCCTTGGCTGGGATTGCCGACGGCCGCTACACCCAGATTCGTGATCAAGACTGTCCTCAAGCGTAGCCTTCCCGCGCTGATTCTCGCTGCCCTGCCCCTGCTCGCAGGCGGCGCCCCCGCCCATGCCACACACACTCCGCCCACCGCATCCGCAGCCCCTCATACCGTCCGGCGCCAAGCCGGTGCCTCCGGCGCGCGGGCGGTGCCGCTGCCGCTGTTCGAGGCAATCGACCAGCTCGCCGTCGCTGACGAGCAGCGCGAGGGCTACGTGCGCACCCTGTACAAGCATTGGAACAAGGGCCTCAACGCCGACGACGGCTGACGCCGCCCGCCTCGACGTAGACCGACCGAGCTCGGACAGTTCGGCGCCGGCGGCCGGGCCCTGTACGACCCGTGCCCCAGCGAGCGGAACGCTGGGACGGGTCCGGCGGCTGACCCTGACCAGCAGCGCTCTGGGGGCTACGATCACCTAGCCCAACAGCAGCAGGCTCAAGCCACCTATGCCAGCGGGTTGGCCTCGGCCGTACGGCGCGGTCTTCTATGGCAACGAATCATCCGCATCCCGTGGAGGGACCTTCATGTCCAAGCACCGTAGGTCCAGACGTGCCCGCATCCTGACCTGGACTGCCGCGGGAGTGACCCTTGCGTTGGTGGGGGCTGTCAGCGCCAACGCAGTTACCTTCAACTTCAATACCTCCAAGGCCGGCAGGGGTCGGCCAGCGCCTTCTCTGTACGAGGGGCGAGTGTTCGACACCTGCACCGCACCGTCCCTGGCCGCGATGAAGGCGTGGAGGTCTGGGCAATTCTACGGTGGTGCGGCCGTATATATCGGAGGGAAGAACCGGGGGTGCGCCCAGCCACAGCTGACCCCGGACTGGGTGAAGACGGTTGACGCGGCCGGCTGGAAGCTGGTGCCGCTCTACGTAGGCGCCCAGCCGCCGTGCCAGACCAGCCGCAACCCGGAGCGTTTCACCGCGGACGACGCCGCCACAGTTGGTGCCGCCAACGGCGCCGACGCCGTCGCCAAGGCCTCGGCCCTGGGTATGAGGACGGGCAGCGCCCTCTATCTGGACATGGAACCGTTCAACCTCTCCGACGCCTCCTGTCTCAACGCCGTACTCACCTATATCCGCTCCTGGGACCAAGCGGTACGCGTCAAGGGCTACTGGGCGGGCATGTACGGCTTCACGAGCAGCAGCGCCGCCGCAGTGGCAACCGCCGAGGACCGCAGAAACCTCCCCGACATCTTCTGGTACGCGCTGTGGGACAAGGACAAGACCACCACCCGCGACTGGCCCTGGAACCCAAACCTGTACACCGAACACCGCCGCGCCCATCAGTACTGGGTCGACAGCACAGAGACCTGGGGCGGCGTTACCCTCACTGTCGACCGCAACGACTGGGACGCCCCGGTCGCCGTGATCACCAAATAACAGCGCCGCGCCCACTCCGTACCTCGCCCCGCCCAGGGGCATTTCACCTGCTCCGGACCGCCGAGCACGGCGTCATACGCGTTACGGACGGCCGGCTCCGCCCGGACCAGCAAGGAATCGCGGGACGGCTTTGTCCCAGGCCCGGACATAGGTGAGGACGCGTCGAGGCAGGGCGTGTCGGAGAGGCTGAAGGGTTCCGTGTTCAGGTAGAAGGCGCTGCCTGGCTTCATTGCCCGGGCCGAGGCCTTTGTCGGTGTGGCAGACCGCGGACGGCACGAGCGGTGGGGTCGGTCTGGTGCTGCTGTCCGTGCCCGGGCGGCGGCATGGGCGGAAGCGGGAAGTCGGTTGCAGGGCGTTTTCGGGACGGCTGGTGCTCCTGTGGTCGCACGCAGCTTTTGCACGGCACGGGTGCTCTCGAAGTGGGCGCGCATCATGTCTGCCCGTTCCTGGGCTCGGTCCTATCGCTGGCGCAGTCGCCATGCCAAGCTCGCCAGCCGGTAGATCTGGTCCACAGGACGCCGCGCTCGTCGCTGGGTCCCTGGGTGAGGAGAGGTGTGGCAGTGCCGAGGCTCCGTGGTTGTGCCGTCAGGCCTGGGCGGCGTATCCGAGCCAGTGGCGTGAATTGCGTCACGGGAGGTGCAAGATGTGTCCTCCTTGTCCGTTTCCGGAGATGAAATGCCTGGTCAGGGCGCTACGTTGCAGCTTCCTGTATCGAGATCACTCGGTACTCATAGGAAGACTGAGGAAGTATGGCTACTCGTTTCTCCGCGGCACATCGCCGTGGGAGAGGGCCCTGGGGGACCACCCACTGGATAGCGGGCGGGGCGGCCCTCATCGTGACCGCCACCCTGCTGCAGGGTTCGAACACAGCGGATGCCGCTCCGGCGAGCACCTCCGCAAGCCAGTCCGGTGGGGTGACCGAAGCGCTCGACCTCGCGCGTGCCAGGGTGGGCGCGCGGACCGCCGGCCATCGTGTGGAGGCGGTCTCCGAGCGGTCCGAGACGTCCACGACGTGGGTGAACCCGAACGGCACGCTCACCACCGAAGTGGCCGCCGGGCCCATCCGTTTCTACGACCAGCAGGGACGCGGCTGGCGCAACGTCGATGTGACCCTGGGGCAAGGCGCGGACGGGTCCGTCGGGTCCAAGGCGCATCCGCACGGCCTGAAGTTGGCTGCGGGTAGCCTCCCGCGGATGGCCAAGGCCGCTGCGTCAGCCGGGCCCTCCGTCGGTTACACCAGCACCGATCTGGTCACCCTGGGCGAGGGCGACCAGCAGATCATCCTCAAGTGGAAGGGTGCCCTGCCGGCCCCCAAGCTCGACGGGGCCCGCGCCGAGTACACCAACGCCGTCCCCGGCGGCGACGTCGTGATCGAGGCCACTCGCAGTGGCTTCGAGCAGTTCGTCCAGCTGAAGCAGCGCCCGGCGGGCGAGAACTACTCATATACCCTGCCGCTGGTGGCCAAGGGCCTGAAGGTGGAACAGCAAGCCGACGGCAGCATGCAGTTCTCGGACAAGAAGAGCCGCAGGACTGCGGTCATGCCGGCCCCGGTGATGTGGGACTCCACGGTCGATCCGGTCTCTGGGGAACACACCCGCAAGGTGCCCGCGGCGATGAAGGTGGTCCAGGGGAAGGACACGGTTGACCTCGTCGTCACTCCGGACGCGAAGTTCCTGGCGGACCCGGCCACCAAGTATCCCGTGACGGTGGACCCCTCTACCTCCTCGCTGGGCAGTGTCTTCGACACCTACGTCCAGCAGGGCGAGACCATCGACTGGTCGAACGACACCGAACTCGACTTCGGCAACCCCGGCACCAAGAACGCGGACGGCACCTTCCGCACCGCACGTTCCTTCATCACTTGGAACACTGCTCCGATCGCGGACGCACTTGTTTCCAGCGCAACCCTGAGCCTGTGGAACTTCCACTCGGGCAACACCGACTGCGTTGTGCAGCCGTGGGAGGTCTGGGACTCCGGCACCCCGACCACCGCATCGCGCTGGACGAACCAGCCGACCATGGGCACCAAATACGCCACGTCTACCGAGACCCGCGGCAATCCCGGCTGCGCCTCGGCCCCGGATGGCTGGATCAACGCCGACGTGACCACCCTCGCGCAGATGTGGGCCTCCGCGAAGGCGCCGCTGTCCAGCATGGGACTGCGCGCCTCGTCGGAGTCGGTCACCGGACAGTGGAAGCGCGTCAACTCTGCGAATGCCACGTCCAACCCGCCCAAGCTGACGGTTACCTACAACTTCCGTCCGCAGACCGGCACGAAGCAGGAGGCCGGTCCTCCGTTCGTCCAGGACAAGACCCCTGCGTGGCGTGTCGAGACGACGACGCCGACCTTGCGCGACACGTTCGCGGACAAGGACGGCGACACGGTCAACGGCACCTTCCAGATCTTCGACGCGGCCACCAACACCCAGGTCGGAAATACACTGGTGTCGCCGTACGTCCCTGCGGGCACCCCCGCGTCGGTCGTCGTACCGGCGGGCGTGCTCCAGCACGGGCGCATGTATCGCTTCCGCACCTCGCCCTACGACGGAACCCACTACAGCAACGGCTGGTCCCCGTGGTCCAACTGGACCATCTTCACGGTCAGCCCGCTGCCCGACGTCCCGCACGACATCCAGGCCGGCGCCCAGCAGACCCTGACGCCCATCCTGTCCGCGATCGCCACGTCCCCCGCGCAAACCCGCGTAAACGCCGAGTTCTCGCTGAAGGACGCGGCCGGGAACCCCATTCCCGGCCTTCCGCTGCCTCCCGTGGGCGTGGAAAGCGGAAGCCGGGCCGCCCTGCAGATCCCGGAGGGCAAGCTCACCGACGGCGCGACGTACCGCTGGTCCGTACGAGCCTGTGACAGCGTCGGCTGCTCGCCCTGGTCGGCCGAGCAGAACCTGACGGTCCGCCCCCAGGCACTGCCCCCGATGCCCGCCAGGCAGTCCCTGACCATCACCGGCACCTCACTCGCGAACGTTTCCGCCCCCACCGACTGCGATACGCCCGGCTGCGCCACACCGCCGGCCGACCAGCTTCGGATCGGGTCGGTCGACGGACACACCTGGGCGACGCAGCTGAAGGCGAACCTCTCGGCCCTGCCGCCCGGTGCGCGGGTCACCTCCGCCAAGCTGGTTCTGACCCGCGCCGACTGCACCACGCAGTGCGCGGCGCAGAAACCGGACGTGTACGAGCTTTCCACGGCCTGGACCGCCACGCAGAGCGGCAAGGACCTCCTCACCGCCGCCGGCGACGAGAGCTATGCCTCGGACACCGTGCTGACCGATATCGATTTCGGAACGCTGGTGCAGTCCTGGATGGATCGCGGCACGAACGAGGGCATGGCACTCACCGTCCCTGGTGCCGCGGCAGCGGCCTCCTACCACTCGGGTGCGGCGTCGGACGCCGCAAAGCAGCCCAAGCTGACCGTCGAGTACCTCCCGCCGACCACCCCCGGCTCGGTCACGGATGTCGTCCCGACCGCGGGTGACTTGGGTCTGCTCGCCACGTGGAACCCGCCCATGGACAGCGGCGCCAACGGCGAGGTCACGTACGTGGCGAAGGCTGAGAAGAGCGACGGTACGGTGGTCGGCACGTCGGAGGGCACGGTACCGCGCGCCGTCTTCACCGGGCTGGACAACGCCGTCTCCTACCGGGTCGCCGTGACAGCGAAGAACGGCGCCGGCAGCGGCCCGGTGTCGCGTAGCGCGCTGGTCCAGGGTTCTCCAGTGGCCGGGGGAGCCACGCGCTACCAGGACTACGTCCGGGCGTACCTGAGCGCCCGCAACAAGGTCACGACGGGGGTGAGCCTCACCGCGGCCGACGCCGCGGCCGAGTCGCCTCATGCTGCGGTCTTCGGTGAGCTGCTCGGCGTGCAGGAGGATCCCGTGGTCGGCACCCGCGAGGCCCTGGAAACCCAGAGTCAGGCCTATGTCGGTGCCTCCTCGGCGCTGACGGATACCACGGTCCACAATGGCGAGGCCGGCCGCGTGCTGGTGCGGAGCACCGTCATCCAGACGGTGACGCTGCGGGTCAACGGCGTCGACGAGGTGTCGGAGAACCGCAGTCACCGGCGGTTCGTGTTCAACGTCGTCGCGGGCGCCGCGAAGCTGGAGAGCGAGTCCGACGACATCGAGGCGGGGCAGACCCTCTCCACCACGGCGGCGGCGGGCTCCCAGGTGGCTGCCGCACCGGCCGATGCCCCGGCCGCGCCTACCGGCGCCGTGGAACCCATCGCGCTCGGCGCCGACGGCTTCCCTCTGTCGGACGGGCCCGCGGCCCAGGCAGGCGCCCGCACGGCCTCGTACGTCAACGGTTCGGGCACCGCGAGCTGGGCCCTCACCCACGCCTATGACCCGGTGGATTACAGGAACAACGACTGCGCCAACTTCGTTTCGAAGTCCCTGTACTACGGCGGCGGCATGAAGATGCGCACCGGGTGGTACACCAACAGCAACGTCTGGTGGCGGAACCCGACCTTCAGCTGGATGCCGAAGCAGAGTTACACCTGGTCCGGAGCCAATGCCCTGTTCACGCACCTGCTGAACTACCGGCAGCCGGGGTATGTCAACCGCTCGTATAATCTGCGCCCTGGAGACGTCTTGTTCTTCAGGTACCAGGGTGACAACCAGTACAACCACGCAGCCGTGGTGAGGGGAATCCAGGGAGGCGTCGTGAAAATCGCCCAGCACGGGTACGCGCCGCTCACGAGCCTGCCCGAGATGATCGCCAGGAACAAGGGCGAGATCGTGGAGATCGGTGCCCTGAGGCCGAGGTCGCGGTGAGACGATCGGTCCTGCGAGCCGCGCTCGTTTGCGCCCTGGCGCTCGGCGCGCTGACCGCCTGCTCGGCGGAAGACAACGCCGCTGACTTGCAGTACGCCGGGGACTACAGCAGCCACCCGCCGCTCGCTGTGGTCGGGTACCCGTCCACGGGCACGTTGGAGATTACCCAGCAGCTGGTGTGGCGGATCGCCGACGGGAAGGTCGGCGAGCTGGCGGCACTGGCCCCCGACGAGACGGACGATGACACAGTCGAGAAGACCGCCCAGAACTGGATCGCAGCGTTCCGCAAGGGCGCCGGCGGAAAGGTCACCGCGGAGTTCTACGACGAGGGCTCGTACCGGCAGACCGTCGTGCTCTACCTGCACGACACCGGTCAGATCAAAGAGATCTACGTCCAACCTGCGACCGTGGACCGCAAGGGCGTCTGGCGGGTGAAGATGAACGAGCCGAACCCCGGTTCCGCCACCGCCGTAGCCCCCTGGATTCCAAAGTCGCCGGGCGAGCTCGGTTCCAAGTCAACGCCGTGACCTGATCCGGTTCCATCCTGTCAAGGGCGCCGTTCCCTGCGCGAAGTCGCGGGGAACGGCGCCCCCTTTTTTTCCTGGCAGGCGAAAGCGGGCCGGCTGACACAGCGCTGGTGGCGCAAGCCCCCGGGCAGCAGCGGGCCACGGAAATCCGGCATCCGGGAGAGCGGCCAGGGCGTCCTGGCGCGGGTACCTCGGCCGGAGTCCGCGGCGCCCTGTGGGGCCGCAAGAACACCTACACGCTGCTGCGGTCGAAGACGGCCATGCGCCCGGACCCCCAGTCCTGGGCCTGTGCGAAATCGTCAGCGATCTGGCAGGGTCTCGTACGTGGGCACGTGAACTCCTCCGGGAAGCACGAAGCCCCCAGCTGGTGGCTGGGGGCGAGGGTGGCTGTTCGTGCTGAAGGGCATCGGTGACGTGGTGTGCTCAGCGGTTGTGGGTGGTTGGGGCAGTCGTGCGTTGCGGTGTTCTCGGTGACGGTGGAGCCGGCTGGAGTGGAACTCTGGGCCAGGTGGGGTTCGTGGGGGCGGGGCGCAGCATTCGCACGGCACCATCAGCTGTCGCCGTAGTGCTCCCGCATCACCTCCACCCACGTTCGAGCTTCGGACTGCCCAGAGCGCACCTGGAGCACGTCCAAGAGCAGGGGTGCTTGGCAGAGGGGGCAGGGCTCGCCGTACTGGTGGTGTTCATGCGCGGAAGAGTGCGCACACGTGGCTGGCCGTCTCGGGCTGCCGGGACGGCCCGCCTGGCGGGACGCTCCGCCAACATCTTGCTGATGGTTTCCCGCCGGGCGGGATGAACCCCGGATCGCGCTTCTCCGCAGGTCATGGGCGGGTTTCCATGACTCGGTGATCAGTAGAGAGGACTTCCGTCCGGGAGACGGGTGGCAGTACCCGTTCCGCGGCGTGATGGTCGGCGACGGCCGGCGCCCTGCGGGCAAGCCGCTGCGCGCCGCCCAGGAGGAGGCCGGCGTCCCGCCCGGTGTGTGGAAGGGCCGGGGCCTGGCCGCGGTCGGCCTGGCGGCCGGGGACGTGGTGACCGAGCGGCAGGCCGAACTCCTCCTGGGCGAGGGCCGGCACCCGGACGCCGACCGGATCGAGCGCGAGCGCCTGGAGGCGGGCGACACCCCGGCGAAGGCGCGGCGGGCGACCGTGCTGGGCAGGCCCATCGAGCACAACCAGTCGCCCGAGACCGAGGAAGCCAAACAGCGCACGCCCTGGCTGGCGATGGGCCTGGTGTTCCGGCCCCCGCCGACCGTGCACATCGCGTGGGCGCTCATGGACGATGAGACCCGGCTGGTGCTGGAGATGTGCCAGGACATCGCCCGGGACAAGACGCTGGCCTGGCTCGAGGACGCGGTCGCGGAGATCCGGTAGAAGAGCGGCGGCAAGAACCGCGCCCGGGTCCGCGATGGTCTGATCGTCGCGGTCTTCCGGCACTACGAGTCCCGCGCCGTCGATTCGCGGCCCCTGCTCCACGATCACGCCGTGGTGTCGATCCGCGCCCGGCGGCCGGACGGCACGTGTGGCAACCAGACGGCCGGCGCCCTGATGACCCACATCGTCGCAGCTGACGCCCTCTACACCCTCCACTTCATGGAGGAGGTCTCCGCCCGGCTCGGCTGGGCGTGGGAGCCGCGCGAGGTGACGCCCGGCCGCCGCCCGGTCATGGAGATCGCCGGGATCGACCAGCGGCTCATCTGCTGGCAGTCCACCCGCCGCCAGCAGATCGAGGGCGCCCTCCCCGTCCTCACCGCCAATTACGAGGAACGGCACGGGCACGCCCCGGGGGAGCGGGCCGCCTACACGATCGCCTGCCAGGCCGCCGACCAGACCCGCCGACCCAAGCGCAAGGAACTGCGCTCGCTCTCCCAGCTGCGCACCGCCTGGCGGGACTCGGCGACCCAGGCGTACGGAGCCGACGTCATCGACCGCCTGGCGGAGCGCGCACGAGCAGCAGCCGCGGCGACATGGGCACGGGTGCGCCCGCTCGTCGACGTCGCGCTGGCGGCCGTCAACGTCGCCGCCGTGGTGTACGTGATGCGCGGCGCCTTCAAGCACCACCACCTCCTCGCCGAAGCCCGCCGCCACCTCTCCTACGTCCTGCGAGGCCGACCTCACCGGTCCGGCCTGGACGAGGAGATCGTCCAGGCGGCCATCGACGGCTACACCCGCCCGGCCAGCCGGCGGATGATGACCGCCGACCTGCGCGCCCTGTACCCGCACGACACCGAGGACCGGGCCGTGCTGCGCGCGCTGACCCGCAAGCGGTCCGCCGCCCCGTACGAGCGGGCCCGTCTTGCCGCCGGGGCGCTGACCGCCCGCGTTCACGCGCTGCGCCGCGCGGACCGCCTGAACTCCCGGCCCCGGCCGCACACCGTCACCGTGCCGACCACCCTGAACCCCCGGCCCGGGCGGAGGGCCGGCCGGAACCTGGAGCCGACGACGGACGTCGCCGCGGTGGAGCTGACCAGCCGGACGCTGAGGGCCGCCGCCGACGAGATGGCCGCCCTGCTCCAGGCCGGGATCCGGGAACGAGCCGCCCGCCGCCCCTCGCTCAAGTCCGCGGCGGCCCCGCCGCCGAGCGTCCAGCAGCCTGTCCAGCCCGCGCCGGGCCGGACCACACCCACCGGAGGAATCGCATGACCACCACGCCGCCCGCGGACCCGAGGATCGAAGCCGTCGCCGCCCGGCTGAAGGAGGCCGCCCAAAAGCGCGCCGAGGCGTACGCGCCTCCGACGGACTGGCAGCCGATTTGGAAGCGGCCCCGGAAGCCGAAGTCCATCAAGGCGAAGAAGGAGGAGCTGGCCAAGCAGCGCAAGCGGCTCAAGGCGGCCGGTGTCCGCCGGTTCTACGGCGCCCAGGCGCGCCGGCCCCGGCCCCGGCAGAACCGCATCGGCAGCGCCGCGGCCCGCCGCGACAGCCGCGCCCTGTCCCGGATGCGGCACTCGAACGCCTGGCTGGGGTGACGAGGGCATCGTCCACCGAGTGAACCGCCCGGACATCGGGTGGACCCCATCGAGTGGGATCCACCCGGTGGGCTCCACTCAGTGGACTCCACCGAGTGGAGCCCACCCACGCGGTGAATTACACACGGTGGAGTCCACCGCGGTGCGCGCTGATGGACGGTGGGCTCCACTCTCGGGCGCACCACGATGTCCCGCACCGCACCCGGGTGCGCACCCTCGCCCGCACCTGGTGCGCCGCACCTGGACTCCGCCCCGCACGGGCCACCCCTTGTCCAGGTTCGGTTCCACCCCTTGTCCAGGTTCGGCTGACCCCCTTGACCGGTGTCGGCTCCACCCCTTGATCAGGTTCTTCAGTGGCATGTTTCTCCTTGACACAGGGGGTTGCGGCCGCCGATCAGGGCTTGGTCAAGGGGGTGTGTGATAGGGCCCGCCAACGCGGCCGCGCACCTGGTGCGGTGCACGGTGGCGCACATCATGGTCCCGGTGCGGTGCGGTGCGGTGCGGTGCGGTGCGGTGCGGCGTCCATCGGGTGGAGGCCACCCGATGGCCGCGGTGAGGTACCACCGCCGTCCCGGTGCGGACTACACGATGGAGAGGTGCACCAGGTGGGCACCGTCCGGTGCGGGGTGGGCGGCGAGGGCCTGGCCCACTCCCACCGCCTCCAGCTGGCGCAGGACATCGGCGACGTCCTCGTGGTCGTCGGTGAGGAACTGCACGACGAAGTCGATGACGGCGCAGGCGATGCCCTCCGCCGCGTCCGGCCCGGCCTGCGCCCAGGTTCGCAGGGAGGCCACCAGGACCCGCCCGAGGGCCTCCAGGGCGAACATCTCCGTGGTCGGCTCACCGGCCTCCGGGCCGGGCAGGGCGGTGACGGGGACGATGATCCGCTCGACGGCGTCGACAACCAGCTCGGCCATCCGCGGCTCGGCGCCGGCGAACTCGCGGGCGGCTTCGACGTCCCTGGCCTGGACGGCGCGGAGGTAGCTGAACGCGCTGATCGCCGCGTGCGGGGTCATCGGGGCGAGCGGCAGGGCGGTGGTCTCGGGCATGACGGCTCCTCACGTACGGGCCACCGCGCGGATCGCGACGGCCCCAGGTTCCGAGACTCGGGGAGCGGCCCTGTGGACAGAGTCCGCGCACCGACGGTCACCACCCGCCCCCTTGTCCTGATTCGGACCGCGGCGCGTTTCTCCTTGACGTGGCCCGCCAGGTGCGACATACCGCCCACTTCGGCGGGGGAGAGATCTCCGTCCCGGCACGCTGAGCGACGGCCGGGGAAAAGCCGCTGCCCGACCCGGCACGTCGCTGGGAGCCTCCGGAGATGACCACGCAGCGCCTCCCGTTCCCGGTGCCCGACGAACGCGCCCACTACTTCGTCGGCCAGTACGCCGACATGCACGACCTCGTGGAGGACCTGGTCGTGCCCGACGGCGTTCCCCAGGCCGCAGCGACCATCCTGCGCACGGCCCGGGAGCTGCTGCGCCAGTCGTACTACTGCTTCGAGTTCTCCACTGTGGCGGTCATGCACTCCCTGATCGCGGTGGAGATCGTGCTGCGCGACCGCATCCCGGGCGCGGGCAAGAAGCCGCTGCACCAGCTCATCAAGCAGGGCGCCGAGACCGGCGTCCTGACTGCGAGGCAGGCGGAGTACCTCGACTACGGGCGGCAGATCCGCAACGGCATGGCGCACGGTCAGACCACGCCCGCGGCGATGCCGCCGGCCATGGCAGTGCCGATGGTGACGACCTCGTTCACGATCGTCTCCGAGCTTTGCACCGCACCCGCCGAATGATCACGGCTCGATAACAGGCGTCACACCATCGGCTTCCGCGACACCTGTAGCAGGTGAATGCGGGACTCTGCCCGGAGTCCCACGCCCACCCGCGTGAGGAGCCTCGACGATGACGTACGCCAGCAGTGCCCGGCAGCCCGAGCCGGAGCCGCGCCCGACCTGGCCGACACAGCCGAGATGGACGGTAGCAGCAGGCCCTCCAAGCGGGGCGACTTCTCTTCCACGACGCCGCACTGTCGACCACACCAAGCTCGGCGCTGGTCATTTTCAGGCAACTTCCCGGAGTCTGATCGGAGCGTCAGTCGTCACTCAGCGTGCGCGCATCACGGAAAGCGAGCCAGAACCCGAGATTGGACAGCACATCGACGCCGATTCGGGGGGCGCCAGGTCCCCCGATACAGGGGCTCACTGTTCACGAGTTCCGAGAGCACCGGCGTTCCCGACGGGCCTGATTGAGGCAGGCGCTGGGAGCTCTGCTTGGTCGGACTTGCTCCGAGGCCCGCGAGGGCACCACGGCCGGCTGGTCGAAAACATCTACGGCGAACGGTTGATCCTCATCGCGAGGCGGGCTGGATTATCCGAAGAGTCTTGATATGTCTCTGGCAAGTTCACGCATGACGCGCGAGATTTCCCATCGGAGCAAGCGAAAGCAGAATCCTGTGCTCAAGAAGTCTCTCGTGACCGCTGCGGCCGTCGCGATGATGTTCGGAACGGCCGGGCTGGCGCAGGCCAACTCGGATCTGCACATCGTGCAGGGGGCCGAGGTCACGATTCCCCCGGCCACCGGCAGCTTCGCCGGCAACGCCGCGGCCACCGCCAGCTGCCCCGCCGGGGAAACGCTCACGGGCGGCGGAGCCAACGTCACGTCCGGGAACTCTTACACGCAGAACTACAAGCTCGTTTCCAGCTTCCCGAACGGCAACCAGCAGTGGTGGGCCTACGCCACCAACATGGACCCCAACACCCCCGGCAAGCTCAGGGCATACGCCATCTGCGCCAAGGTCACCAACGTGGACGTGGTCACCGCCCCGTAAATGAGCGCACCCCTCTGTCGCTCGGGCCCGTCAATGTCAGCGTTGGCGGGCCTCACCGGAGCCGTGCGGGGACCATGGCGACGCCACATCAGGCAGACCGCTGGGTGCCTCCCGTTCCGTGAACACAGCCCCAGGGCGGATTCGGCTGCCTTTCGAAATGGCGAACAACGGCTGTCAAAACCCGTGAGCAAAGCCAAGAGACCATGGCCGACCTGTACAACCTGTTGGCGAATCTGATCCCTGCTGCCCTGGAAACGGACGAGCGGCGTGCGCTTTCCGGGGAGACGCTGGAAATCGTGGTGGGCACTCGTGACGAACTCACGCTGCACCCGGCCCACGTCCACGGCCTCACCCAGCTCCTGCGCCAGGCCGTCGGCACCATCGAGGCCCGCAGCACGCCCGGCGGCGGCCGGTGCTTCCACTGCGACGGCACCGGCCGTGCCCGCCCGCTGTGGGCGCCGGTAGCCGGGCAAGCCTGAGTGCCTGGGCAAGCCTGAGGCGACCCTGGGCAAGCCCTCCGCGAGGGCGGCTTGCCCAGGGTCTGTGGCTATGGGGCTTCCCGTCCCGGGCGCAGGACGTCGGCGTAGATCCGGGCCCGGACACCGGGCTCGCCAGGGTCCCGGCGCATCGGGCCGATGCCGGAGGTTGCCCAGCGTTCTTCCAGCGCGGTCATGACGCCCCGGACGGTGTCCTCATCCCCGCCGGTGATGTCGAGCACGACCAGGCCGGGCTCTGCGATGTGCTGTTCGTGGATCGGCTTCATCCCCTTGTCGACGACAGCGCGGCGGGGAACGGTTCGCCGGCCGAGATGGGTTCACCCGCACGTGCGCGGACCGGAGGGACATCGCCCTGCCGGACGGACCGCTCGTACGGCTCCGCTCGATGTCCCGCCCCAGCGGTTTAACGAAGCCGATGCTGCCGCAGGGATGGGGGGGACCTACCCCCGCGTCGCGCGGGTTCTCACGTCGCAAGGGAGAGAAGATCTTGGGTGACTTCCGTCCGGTGGCCAACGGACTTCGTACCGATCATCCCGTTCCGGGCCTTCCGTTCATCAACGACGAACGGCTGCCGCTCGACAACCCGGACGCGATCGAGCGCACCGGCCGGGACCAGGGCGAGGGACTGTGGGGCCGCACCGACCCGTTACCGGGCGACGGTTGGGTGGCGTTCACCACCGAGCCGAAGAATCGCGCGTACGCGTGGGCCGTCCACTACCACCCCGAACACGGCCGCACAGTCGTGCTGGTCACCGACGGCAGCTGGAGCGGACTCCACCACGACTGGGTATACAGCCACACCGGCTTCCTGTACCGGCACGGCGGCTACTGGTGGGACGGCACCGCTTGGCACCGGCCCGGCGTGGTCTTCGACGGCGCCTACGAACGCTACGACGCCCGCCCCGTTCGCGACGCGCTCACCGTCACGGCCGCGGACCTCCTGGTCCACCCCGCCGACCCCGGCAAGGCGGCGATCGCCACCATCGCCGGGTTCACCGCGCGCAAGACGGCCCTGCCCAACTGGCGGGATCACCTGGCGCTGTGGGCGGAGCACCGCCGACGCGTGCCGGACGCACGGCCGCTCGACGAGTGCGTCGTCGACCTGAAAGCCCCCGAGCTGGAGCCGCGCCTCCTGGTGGACCGCGCCGGGCTGGCGAAGATCGCGAACATCCGCGAGGACGACCTCCCGGACCCGAAGTACGAAGACCACAAGATGCCCGAGCCACAGGCCCACGGCGTAGGTGGACCTCTGTGGTCGCAGCCCGTGGCCCGGGACTGGGCCGAACAGCACCAGCGCGCCCAAGGCCCCGGCGCGCTCCTCTCCGCGACCACCTCCTTCGACACCCCGCAGCCCCAGGGACTCGTCGCCGACCACAACCGCCTCACCAAGGTCATCCAGGGAGACGGGAAGCAGACCGAGGAGGCAGCCAAGACCCTCGCCTGGTGGCCCGCGGTCTCCCTCACAGTGGGACCCAACAGCCTCATCCCCATGTCGGCACTGCGCACGACGCTGATCGAGGCCGTGCTCTCCCATCTGGCCACAGGAGTCCACAAGGGGAGGAGCGGCATGTGGCTCGGCACCCTCCGCCGCGAGGTGGTCCAGATCTTCGACTGGTATATCCAGCGAAAGCCGGATCACACCGCCAACCTCCTGAGCGAGATCTGCCTGGACGCCCACACCCGGCTGAACGTGGACCCGGAGACCGTCGGGAAGATCATCCGCCGATCCCTCCACCTCGACAGCAAACTGGGCGAGAAGACCATCGACGTGCTCCTCGACATGGCCCTGCCGCCCTCCGCGAAACCCTCCGAGAGCTAGCCAGGAGAACCCAGTCACACCGCAGGCACTGCCTTCACCCGTCCAGCGCGCTCGGGCAAGCCTCCCCCGGCCGGGGGAAGGCTTGCCCGGGCGCACCCCGACCCGCTGGAGGGTTGCACCGGAAGGGGGCTGGAGGGTTGTCTGCAGGGGTGCACTAGGCGGGGGACCGCAGGTGTGACCGGAGGTGGGACCCCCCCCGAATCCGATGATCTTCTGTTTCCCCAGGTCAATGGCCGTGGGCAAGCCCCTTTCACAAAACGACACCTCTTTCCCACGCGATAGCCGAGGGAAGAGGTGCCGTCCATCAGGGCAGGGGCGGGCGCGCTCGGGCCGGCTGCGCCTGGAGTCCGGCGAGGGGAGAGCGCCGGCCCTTGCCGACCGTGCGCAGCTGCACCCAGTCGACCTCGGGGTGTGCCCCGGGCAGGTCGTCGACGTGCCCGGCGGCGAAGCGGGGGACGTCGACGGCGCCAGCCTTGCGCGCGCCGAACTGGGCGCGGCCCCAGCAGACCGGAGCGATCCAGCCCAGGCGGCGCATCCACTCGAAGTCGGTTTTACCGACCATGCTGATGGCAGGACCGGCTCTGACCTGGGGTGAACTCTCACGTGTATTTCCGCGACGGCTCACACGTCCGCCCAGCGTCGCCAACAACGATGTGCCGGGTTGCGAAAACGCACGATGTGTGAAGCGGCAATGCGGCACTGTGACTTCATCCAGACGAGTCGTGGGGGTGTGGCTGTGGTTTCAGGCGTCGAGGTCAGTGCCGTGGTGAAGGCTGGCTCTGGGGTCGTCACCGCGTTTCGCGGGCTGTCCGGCTCTTCGGTAGCCTGGCCCAACGCTCGGGATGCCCTCATGGAGCTATACGTCGTCCTGGATGAGTGGTGCGATGCAGCAGAAGCGACGAACCGCTTCGCCTGGGAAACCCTTGAAGGCAACAGGCCGGATGTGACCCGCCGCAGCTGGCTCAATCCGTTTGCTCGCGTGGGGTTCACAGAGATTACCCCGGTCAACAACCACGCTCACGGCTATGTCGACCGGCGAGAAGCCGAGATTCAGGCCCTGCTCGAAAGCAAGGCCCAATGGGCCAAGCGGTGGCAGGGTTCACATCGCCGTCAGGCCGCACGCCGGAGCCTGCGCAACATGATGAAGCTGTACTGCCCTGAGGTCCTGGGGTCCTTCGAGGCAGCCATCACCAGCCGGTCCGCATGGATCCGGGAGCATCGCAAAAGTCTGCCTCTAACCCTGTCCAATCCGGACACGCCCATCGAGGCCGTTGAAGAGCTGGCCACCGAACTGGAGCGGACCGTCGATGCGCTGCGTGATGCCCGCCAGCAACTGCGTGACCTACTCCGTGAGACCTTCCCGCTCGGCGCGCGCCCAGAGCAGGCCTAACTCTCAGATGGCTCCATCCTTGCTCTCCAGAAGCTCTGCTTCGAGAGCAGCGATGCGCTTTTGGGCGAAGCGGAGGTCAGAACGTGCCCCTTCGAGTCGCCCCTGGAGGGTGCGGTGCTCTCGGTGATCTGCTGAACGCGGTGCTAGAGGGTGGTGTTCTCGGTGGCTAGAGACTGGAGTGATTCGCCGTGTGGGTGAGCTCGGCCTCAGCGTTCCATGCGCGTTCGCGCAAGTTCCATCGGGTCGTGTTGCTGTTGGGTCTGCCGGTCGTAACGGCTTCGGCTGGTGGTGATGGCGTTCTGGACGAGAGCACGGGTTTCGGCGTTCTCATAGAGGAACGTGGCCGACACGTCGGCGCGCTGAGCGATGCCGCGAACGGTGAGCCGACCGCGTTCGCGGCGGAGCTGGCTGATGGCGGTAGCGACCTGTTCGACTTTCGTCTGGGTCTGGCCGCGGCGGGCGGTAGGCTGGCCGGCTGCGTGCGGTCGGCCGTACGGTGCCGCTGCGTCCGGAGCAGGCTCTCCAGGTTGGCGAGCACTTGGCCGCTGCCGACCCTAGACACCCGTGGACCGGAGTGCGGTTCGCAGCGTCCTGGGGTTCGCGAGAACCCCCAGACGCGGTCCTGGTCCGCCCCGAGCTGGTGGCGGAGATCAGCACCGACCGGGCAATCGACCACGGCGGCGTCTTTCGCCACCCGCTGCGCTTACAGCGGCTGCGCCAAGACGTGACCGTGGACGACGTCCCGCGGTTCGGGGTTGGCTGCGGGCTGACACGCAAGCGCAGTCACGGGAAGCAAGTAATGAAACAGGGCCGACCCTGAGGTCAGCCATGCATGTGCGGCACTCGCGCGGCAACGCGGCGCTGCTGTTGTCCCTATTCGTGAAGTCACCACTTCAGGGGGCCCTCCGATGGATCGTGTCTCATGAGGTACACGGGCCGGCATGGCACCGAAGAATGATCACCTAATGTCCTTGCGGGCCGTACGCGAGCCGCGCCGGGTCCGCGCCTTCTACACGGCGGGTCTCCTGCTGTGGGCGTCCGTGAGGGTCTGGTGGGGTGGGCCCATCCCGGAAGTCGGCAGATGTGGGCCTGCTTTCTCTTCCTGGCGGTCTTCACGGGCTTGCTCGCCACTACTTCCCTCTGGCTTTCCCGTCTCCAGGCCACCCGTAGTCATGAGCCGGCCCGTCATGCCGCGCCCCGGCGGGCCCTCCTGCCACGCCACGCGAGCGCCTGAACCCCAAGCCCGTATGCCGCTGGACTGCCTGCAGGCCGGGCCATTTTTTGATGGGACGTCAGGGCATGCGGGCTTCCTCATCGACGAGGACGAATGACCCCGGCCCAAGACAACATCCCATGCCGCGCCCGGGGACGGCCACGCATCGCGCTCAGCTTGGGGTGTGCAGGGCGTCGGCCCCTGGCCGATGTACGCCGTCCGTCGGGCGCATACGGGCTCCTTGGTGGGAGCCTGCGGGCTGGCGGACTCCGATCTCTCGGTTCCGTGACAGCGGGGTGAGAGACAGTGAGGTACTGCGCGTTGGCGCAGGTCAGAGTCGGCGCACGTCGCCATGGCCGCCCGCCCGGGCTGTCAGACTCTTTCGACCGATTCCGGGGATTCCTTCACGGGTTGCTGCAGAAAGTATCGGATCTGCCTGCAGAAGGCCTGGAGCTCTGATGACGGGTTTAGGTACGCGTCGCTGTTGAAGACTTCTGCGAGCCAGTTCTGTTTGTTGCTGGAAGAAATTCTGCGTACCCAGGACTCCAGCTCGCCGCAGGGAACGAGGAACAGCCCGAGGTCTGCGGTCGCATTCAGCAGCCGTTCACCAGCGGCGTACGCCTCTCCGCTGAGCGCGTTCAGACCAGACTTCTTCAGGGCACCCCAGCCGGATGATCCCTTGATCATCTTCTTGACCCGGTCCGTCATGTGCTCGGTCAGCGGATCGTTTCCGGGCCCGGTCAGCACGGTCGCCAGTTCCTTGCGGAAGCTTTCAAGGGTAAGGAAGGTCCGCTGACCGCTCGCGTGGTCGTTGAGCGCCTTGATGTCGGCGGTCAGGGGCGTGACGTCACTCCCGAGAGCACTTACGGCCCTTTTGACAGTGCCGTGGTCGTTCAGGAGGTCGAGGTCGGCGATGACGGCGGTGGGAATGCCGCATTGGCGGAGTCGACGTGCGGTGTCAGCGAGCCGCGCCTTGCCGCTGGTGTGGAGAAAGAGGGTGTTTTCATACGCTGCTGAACTATCGCGGGTGACATCGAAGGATGCGGCGTAGAACTGACAGTCACCTTCGGACTCGCAGAGGACAACCCGGTCGTAGAAGAGACCGGAAATGATGTTGGAGTAGCGCAGTAGAGGGGTGCTCAGAAGATCGGTAACGGCGTCAGGGGCCAGGACGCGCGCACGCGGACTTTCGGATGAACGGTCGAGTCGGACCAGGCAGAGATCGCGCGACGTCCTGGCTTCCAGGACACCTGCCAGGAAGTCGGAGCTGTGCGTGGCGACGAACACCTGAGTCTGCTCCGGCATCTGCGCCAGGATCCGCCCCAGCAAGCGCGCTTGAGGCGGGTGGAGAAACGCCTCCGGCTCGTCGATCAGGATCACGGGAGTGGGCCGCAGCATCGTGTGCAGGAGGATCTGCACGAAGGACTTGAAACCATCGCCTTGGGCCGACAAGTCCGGGAGCCGGCGATAGGCCGCCACCAGATCGGCCGAGGGAGGCGTCACATCGGCCATCCCCGTGTTACCCACCCGTAGCTGAAGCCCCGGCACGGTCCAGTCCACCGCGATATCCTCGCCGAACGCCTCCACGGTGTACGCGGAGAAGGCCCGCAGAAGAGCCGGGTCCTCGTAGAGGAACTGCACGGGGTCGGCAGCAGGTTCGGCATGGTCCCAGCGACTGGAAGCCGCGCGCACGTGAAGGCGGCTGTCAGTCCACTGATCCGTCACCAGCATGCTTCGAAGCTCCCCATATCCTCCTTGAGTCCAATGCCTTCCCGCGTCCGCTCGCGCAAGCGAACCAGCGTAGTTCGCCCCACCGCGCAGGTGCGGTTGACCATAGACGTTCCAAGAGCGGTGACCACGCTCGCCAACCCACGTCAGGAACTCCTCCTCGGAGCCTTCGTGGAATGAGAGGGCCTGGCGTACCCAGAGCGCGCTGAAGTTGGTCATAGGGTTGGTGACGAGGGGCGAAAGTTCGCGGAGGAGAGCCGTCTTACCGCTGTTGTTCGGTCCGATGAACAGCGTCATACCGTTCGTCGGAGGGACGATCACAGTCCCATCGACGAACGTGATCTCTGCGACCGCGAAGGCGACTGACACAGGCCCCCCATGAGACCTCCGCGCGCTGCTTTCGGTGCAGCCCGTTGGCGACGCAGCCTACCGGGCGGGCTGCCCTTGTGCGGCGGCGGTGCAGACGCGCCCCAGGCCAGGTGCCCGGTCTACTGCGCCCACTCCACCCCGAGGTGGGCGAGGGCTTCGAGTTGGTTGGGGTGGAGTCGGTCGCGGCGCTGCTTCTGGTTGACGATCCATACCCCGGTGCGGTGGGCGGTCCCGTCGGGGAGGTGCTCGACGTGGGACCGGCCGGGCACGCCGCCGCCTTCCCGCGCAAGGTACTGGGCGAGGGCCTGGACGCCCTTGTGGAAGGCTTCCGCGGCACGCCCGGACGTGGTGGTCGCACCCTGGCCCGCGGCCGCCACACGCGGCCGTACGGCCCGTGCCGGTTTCACCCCGAGCGCGGCGAGGCGGCGCTGCTGCTCCTCGTTCAGCCGGCGGAAGTCGCGGCGCTGGGTGGCGAGCCACCGGCCGATGTCCTCCCCGTGCCGGGTGACCCCCGGGGTGATGGCCGTCAGGCGGGCGCCTTCGTGAAGGAGCTGGGCGAGGTAGGTGTAGTGCCGTTGCCAGTCCACAGTCCACCCCAGCATTGCGGGGTTCCAGTCCGGATCGATCGCGTCGAGCGCCGCCGCCCGCCGCTTCGCGCGCACCGGGTCCTTCCCGAGCCCGCCGGGCCGGCGCACGTTCGTCAGCCACTGCCCGACCTGCACGTCCAGGATCGCCGCGCCCCGCGGGGCCGCCAGGGTGCCGTGCCGCTCGAAGTACGCCCGGGCCGCGGCGAGGTTGGTCTCGAAGGCCGCGTCGGCGGTGTCCCACACGATCCCCAGCTCCTCCAGCTCGGCCGCCCGCTCCCCGGTCATCGTCCCGGCCCGGAACGCCCTGCGCTGGTCGGAGAGCCACCGCCCGAGGGGGTAGGTGTCCTCGGTGTGGTCGTAGGGCACCTCCAGGTCTCCCTCCCGCTCCCGGTACCGCCACGCTGCCTCGATGCCCCGACGCCAGTCCTCCCGCTCGGTGTTCAGTACCTGGTAGCTGATCCACTTCGCGATCAGCGCGGGGTCGCGGGGGGCAGCGAACCGGAGCAGCAGCCGGCCCTCCTCCTGGCCCTCGTCGGGCGCCTCGCCGATCAGACGCGACGGCGCTACGATGCGTTTCTGGGCTTCTTGGGGAATTGCGAGCATTTCCACGGCGCGTTCATCATGCGCCCTAAGCCCCTGCAATACCCGAATCAACGGCCCATAGGACCTCGAAGAAAGAATGTCCTCGGGATTCTCGTCCTTGTCCAGGAATACCGGCACGATCAGGGTCGCCATCTTCCCTTCGCCGGGCTTTTGCCGCAGGGCTCGGCCGATGGCCTGGACGATGTCGACGGCGGAGCCCTTGGGGTCGATCAGGGCCACGCTGTCCACGGCCCGGATGTCGACGCCTTCGCCCAGGACGCGGCAGTTGGCGAGGACGGCGCGGCCGGCCCGGCGGCCGAAGTCGGCGAGAACCTCGGCGCGGTGCTCGGGCGCGTGCTGCCCGCGCAGCCATCCCGTCCACACCTTCGCGGGGTGCCGGACAGGGTCGACGGCGTGCAGACGAGAGGCGACCCGCGGCAGGCCTTCGGCGAAGGCCTGCGCCTCGATGGTGCGGTGGTGGAAGGTGATCGTCGTCTTCAGGCCGTGGGTGGCCATGGTCTCCAGGAGGGCGGTCTGCATGGCGGCGAGGCGCTCGCCGCGCAGCTCCTCGTCCCACCGTTCGGTGCCGTAGAGCCGGTCCGGCGTGACCACCGGGTCGACCAGCTCCGCCACGACGACCTGATACCGGGCCAGGAGCCCGCGCGAGATCGCGTCCGCCAGCGACAACTCGTAGACGACCGGACCGAACACCTTGACGTCGTCCATCGAGCACGCCAGCTCCGCCGGCAGCGCCTCGTGGTGCGGGACGAACGGTTCTCCCTTGGCCGCGGCTTCCTTGCGCCGCTTCTCCTCCGCCCGCCGGTGGGCCGCCGCGGCTGCCCTGATCTGCGCCGGCGTCCTCGGCCGCTCGGCCCAGATCCGCGGGGTGGCCGTCATGTAGAGCCGGCGCCGGGCGGGGATGACCTCCTGGCGGTGGATGTCCGCCCAGGCCTTCCCCGCCGACCCCGACGTCCGGTGCGCTTCGTCGACCACCGCCAGGTCGAAGGGCTCCATCGGCAACCCGTACTCCCCGCGGTGGGCCTCGGCGATGACCGGCAGGGAGGCGTAGGTGGCGTAGACGGTGACCGGGCCGCGGCCGTGCCAGAGGCCGAGCTGGGGGGCCGACGTCGTGGCGCGCACCTTCAGGCCGGACAGCTGGGCGTTGTCCTCCAGTGAGCACACGGCGACCGCGGGCCCGGTGTGGCCGGCTGTGCGCCACTCGTGGGCAGTCTGGGTGAGCAGGTCCAGGGTGGGCAGCAGGACCAGGACCCTGCCGCCGCGGGCGAGTTTCAGCGCGGCCGCGGCCGCCATGTGTGTTTTCCCGGTCCCGCACGCGGCCACCACCGTTGCCCGCAGACCAGCCTTGGGGATACGCTTTCCCGGCGGAATATCGAGTCCCCTGACAATGGCCTCCACGGCCTCTTCCTGGTGCGGCCGGAGCGTGATGTCACCGGGCTTCTGCATTCGTCGCTCCACTGAAACAGTCTGCCAGGCGGGAGTCGCCAAGTTCTCGGGATGCTACACACCGCATCAAAGCGTGATGCATGCTGATGACTGTACAGCGGTCAGCAGTGATCCTGCACTCGAACGGCGCTAGCTTGAGCATCAGGATCCGCGCTGTCCTATCAGGGAGACATCCACGTCTCGCGAGAGGACGGCCATGATCCGCAGTGACAGCAACTTCCTCCACCTCCGCGACGGGAGCGGACCACCTAACGAAGGTTCGGGAGAAGGGCCCTGGAAAGTGCAGCGGCCGAAGGTAGACGAGAACGGCCAGGCGTCCGGATTCGAGACAGTAATCGTGGACACCTACGCTGAAGCCAAGGATCTTGTTGGGGCCATCAACCCCCAGACCGGACGGCCATACGGAGGTAGCATCCAACGGCAAGCAGCCGAGGACGCGTAGAGCTGCTGCCAGCCGGGCCCCGCATGCGGGGCCCCCGGCCTGAAGGCGAAGCCGGAAGGCCCAGGGTGGGAGCGAAGCGGACACCCCAACAGGCCATACAGCTGGAGCCCGTGAAACGGGGTCACTTCCCGCGCGCCGCGCGGGAAGTGACCCCCACCCGCGAAGCGGGCAGCTCGGGTGGAGCGAAGCGAACCCGAGCAGTCCGAAGCGAAGCGCAGGACCCCGGCCCCGAAGGGGCCGGCCCTGTGCCGTCCGGGAAGGTCGCCTCGACCTGGACGTCATGGATCATCTCGGGGATCCCCTCCATGACCTCGGCGCGGCCGA
>NZ_JBEYXK010000106.1:0-22928 GCF_040645035.1 Streptomyces sp. NPDC046876
CGGAGCCCCAGGGAACCCGGCTCCGCCGGGAACCGGGCTCTGCCCGGACCCGCGCCTCAAACGCCGGCGAGGCTGGGTTTTGCCGGGCCCCCGCTTCGAAGGTGCGGGTTGTGGGAACGCGGGACGAGGCCGGATTTTGCCGGGCCCCAGCTTCGAAGGTGCGGGTTGTGGGAACGCGGGGCGAGGCCGGATTTTGCCGGGCCCCGCTTCGAAGGAGCAGGCTGCGGGAACGCGCCGCGCGGAGCGGGGCTGGATTCCCCCGGTCTCGAAGGTGCGGGCAGCGGGAACGCGCCGCGCGGGACTTCGGAGCGGGGGGCGGCACATCGAGCCTCGCCGGCGATTGAGGCGCGGGGCCGGGCGGAGCCCGGTGCGGGCCCCGCCCCGGAAACCCGGCTGCGCCGGATCAGGCGTCGGGGAGGAGTTCCACCTGGAGTTCGACCTCGACCGGGGCGTCGAGGGGGAGGACCGCCACGCCGACCGCGCTGCGGGCGTGGACGCCCTTGTCGCCGAGGACCTCACCGAGCAGCTCGCTGGCGCCGTTCAGGACACCCGGCTGCGCGGTGAAGTCGGGCGCCGAGGCGACGAAGCCCACGACCTTGACGATCCGCGCGATCCTGTCCAGGTCGCCCGCGACGGACTTCACCGCGGCCAGCGCGTTCAGCGCGCACACGGCGGCGAGCTCCTTCGCCTGCTCGGCGGAGACCTCGGCCCCGACCTTGCCGGTGACCGGCAGGCTGCCCTTGACCATCGGGAGCTGCCCGGCGGTGAAGACGTACGCACCCGAGCGGACCGCCGGCTGGTACGCGGCCAGCGGCGCGGCCACCTCGGGCAGGGTCAGGCCGAGCTCGGCCAGCTTCGCTTCGACGGCGCCGCTCATGCCTTCTCCCGCTTGAGGTAGGCCACGAGCTGCTCGGGGTTGTTCGGGCCGGGCACGACCTGGACGAGCTCCCAGCCGTCCTCGCCCCAGGTGTCCAGGATCTGCTTGGTCGCGTGGACCAGCAGCGGGACCGTCGCGTATTCGAACTTCTTGGTCATGGGGGCGAGCGTATCGCCTGTGGGGGAGGGTCATGCGCGGCCCGAGGGGCGAGTGGTTAGGCTCAGGCCCTGTGAGCAGGCTCCAGGTGGTCAGCGGCAAGGGCGGAACCGGGAAGACCACGGTCGCCGCGGCACTCGCGCTCGCCCTCGCACGCGAGGGCAGGCGGACGCTTCTGGTGGAGGTCGAGGGCAGGCAGGGCATCGCGCAGCTCTTCGGGACGGAGGCGCTCCCGTACGAGGAACGCAAGATCGCCGTGGCCTCGGGCGGCGGCGAGGTCTTCGCGCTCGCCATCGACGCGGAGCAGGCGCTGCTGGACTACCTGCAGATGTTCTACAAACTCGGCTCCGCCGGGCGCGCCCTCAAGAAGCTCGGGGCCATCGACTTCGCCACGACCATCGCCCCCGGCCTGCGGGACGTGCTGCTGACCGGCAAGGCGTGCGAGGCGGTGCGCCGCAAGGACAAGTCCGGCCGGTACGTCTACGACCACGTGATCATGGACGCGCCCCCGACCGGCCGGATCACCCGCTTCCTGAACGTCAACGACGAGGTGGCGGGCCTGGCCCGGTTCGGGCCGATCCACAACCAGGCGCAGGCCGTCATGAAGGTGCTCAAGTCCCCGGAGACGGCGGTCCACCTGGTGACGCTGCTGGAGGAAATGCCCGTCCAGGAGACCGCCGACGGGATCGCCGAGCTGGCGGGGGCGGGGCTGCCGTTCGGGCGTGTCGTGGTCAACATGGTCCGCCCGCACCACCTGGACGAGGACGCGCTGCGCGCCGCGGGCGGCGAGCGACGGGCCGACGTCGCCCGGGCCCTGTCACGGGCGGGGCTGGGCGGCTCCCGGCGCGGCGGCCTCGCGGAGCGGCTGGTGGAGCCGCTGCTGACGCAGGCCGCGGAGCACGCGAGCCGGGTGGAGCTGGAGCGCGCGCAGCGCACCGTACTGCGGGAGTTGAAGGTGCCGACGTACGAACTGCCCCTGCTCGGCGCGGGGATGGATCTGGCCGGGCTGTACGAGCTGGCCTCGGAGCTGCGGAAGCAGGCGGGCGAGGAATGAGCGCGACGGGGGAAGACGACAACACGAGTACGGGTACCGGCGCGGGCGGCGCCGGCATGGACGCGCCGTCGGCCCTGGCCGTGGACCGGCTGCTGGACGACCCCTCGACCCGGATCATCGTCTGCTGCGGCGCGGGCGGCGTCGGCAAGACCACCACGGCGGCGGCCCTGGGGCTGCGGGCGGCGGAGCGCGGGCGGAAGGTGGTCGTCCTCACGATCGACCCGGCGCGCCGGCTGGCCCAGTCGATGGGGATCGACTCGCTCGACAACACGCCGCGCAGGGTCGCGGGCGTGGCCGGCGAGGGCGGTGAACTCCACGCCATGATGCTGGACATGAAGCGGACCTTCGACGAGATCGTCGAGGCCCACGCGGACCGCGAGCGGTCCGAGGCGATCCTGGCCAACCCCTTCTACCAGTCCCTGTCGGCCGGTTTCGCGGGCACGCAGGAGTACATGGCGATGGAGAAGCTGGGGCAGCTGCGGGCCCGCGACGACTGGGACCTGATCGTGGTGGACACCCCGCCGAGCCGGTCCGCGCTGGACTTCCTCGACGCGCCGAAGCGGCTGGGGTCGTTCCTGGACGGGAAGTTCATCCGGGTGCTGATGGCTCCGGCGAAGGTGGGCGGCCGGGCGGGGATGAAGTTCCTCAACGTCGGCATGTCGCTGATGACCGGCACGCTCAGCAAGCTGATGGGGGCGTCGCTGCTGAAGGACGTGCAGACGTTCGTGGCGGCGATGGACACGATGTTCGGCGGGTTCCGCACCCGCGCGGACGCGACGTTCCGGCTGCTGCAGGCTCCCGGTACGGCCTTCCTGGTGGTCGCGGCGCCCGAGCCGGACGCGCTGCGCGAGGCGGCGTACTTCGTGGAGCGGCTGGCCGCGGAGCGGATGCCGCTGGCCGGGCTCGTACTGAACCGGGTGCACGGGAGCGGTGCCGCGCAGCTGTCCGCGGAGCGGGCGCTGGCCGCCGCAGAGAATCTTGAGGAAGGCGGCATTGTCGATCAGGAGTCCGGGAAAGCTGGACTTCGTGACGCCGAGGGCCTCGACCCCGCGTCGACTCCCGAGACCGGCTCCCCCACTGCCGACGGCCCGGGATCCGATGCGCATGCCGAGACGGAGACCGACGCCGACGTGGACCTGATCACGGCCGGGCTGCTTCGCCTGCACGCCGAGCGCATGCAGGTGATCGCGCGCGAGCAGCGCACGCGGGACCGGTTCACTTCGCTGCACCCGGAGGTGGCGGTGACGGAGGTGGCCGCCCTGCCCGGCGATGTGCACGACCTCGCCGGGCTTCGGGCCATCGGAGAACGACTCGCGGCCGGAGTGCCGGCCGGAGCGTAGGCGTTCGTACGGAATGCAGACCTCTCGCCGCTCGCCCGGGGGCGGACGGGGCGGGTCGCGCGGCGGCTACCCGGCTGCCGCGTAGGTCTCGTACGGAACGTCAATCTCCCCATTGACATCCACATCCACGGTGAGGATGCCCGTACTGCGCTCGTACTCCGTGCGGGCGGTTTCGAGCAGCCGTCGCCACGAGGTGACGGTGGGACGCCGGCGCAGCAGTGCGCGGCGCTCCCGCTCGGTCATTCCGCCCCATACTCCGAACTCGACACGGTTGTCGAGCGCGTCGGCCAGGCACTCGGTCCGTACCGGACACCCGGTACACACCGCCTTGGCCCTGTTCTGTGCCGCTCCTTGAACGAACAGTTCATCCGGATCGGTAGTGCGGCAGGCTGCCTGCGCACTCCAGTCGGTAACCCAGCCCATCCCGGCGCCGTCCTCTCCCGAATCGAGGCTCCCCCACGGCGGTAGCGGCATATTCACCGCTGCCAGTTGAGGACGTTACGGAAGGCGAGCACAGTGCAACACCCCCGACGGGCCCAATCTTGAATGGTCCGAACGGACTATGGGTAAGCGGCAGATCACCCGACGGAGTGATCCGGCGACATGCCCGACCATTCCGGCGATTCGGGTGTAATCGGCGGAGTCGGGACGAGCGGCCGTCAGAGTGAAGAACGGGATTCGGACATGAGTCCACCCCATTCGGGAAGGGTGAAAATCAAGCCGGGGGGTTGATGTCGCACCACACTGCTGTGACAGTTGGGGACAGCTTAGGCCAAGGCATTCGCGCGTGTCCGGTGAATGAGAACGTAGGCTGCCCTCCATGGGAAAGAAGCGCTCGGGCGCCGGGCTCACGGGGCCGCAACAGGCCGCCAAGTTCCTCGGGGTGTCCGTTCTCGCCGGCGTCGTACTGGCCGGCATCGCGATCCCGGGCGCAGGCGCCCTGGGACTCGCCGCAAAGGGCACGGTCGAGGGATTCGACGAGATCCCGGCCAACCTCAAGACACCCCCGCTGAGCCAGCGCACGACGATTCTGGACGCCGAGGGTGGCCTGATCGCCATGGTCTACTCACGCGACCGGCAGGTGGTTCCGCTCACGGCCATCTCCCCGTACATGCAGAAGGCGATCGTGGCCATCGAGGACTCGCGCTTCTACGAGCACGGCGCGGTCGACCTCAAGGGCATCCTGCGCGCGGTCAACCAGAACGCGCAGGAGGGCAGCGCCGCGCAGGGCGCCTCGACGCTCACGCAGCAGTACGTGAAGAACGTCTTCGTCGAGGAGGCCGGCGACGACGAGACGAAGGTGCGCGAGGCCCAGGAGAAGAGCCTCGGGCGCAAGGTCCGCGAGCTGAAGTACTCGATCCAGGTCGAGGAGGAGCTCGGGAAGAAGAAGATCCTCGAGAACTACCTCAACATCACGTACTTCGGCCAGCAGGCGTACGGCATCGAGTCCGCCTCCCAGCGCTACTACAGCAAGCCGGCCAAGGACCTCACCCTCGACGAGTCGGCGCTGCTCGCCGGCCTCGTGCAGTCGCCCAGCCGGTACGACCCGGTCAACGACTCCCAGGAGGCGATGAAGCGCCGCAACATCGTCCTCCAGCGGATGGCCGACCTGAAGGAGATCCCGCAGTCGGAGGCCGACGAGGCGAAGAAGAAGCCGGTCGTGCTGAAGGTGACCCGGCCCAAGAACGGCTGCATCACCGCCGTCAAGGGCGCGGGCTTCTTCTGCGACTACGTGCGCAACACGGTGCTGACCGACCCGGCGTTCGGCAAGACCCGCGAGGAGCGGGCCAAGCTGTGGAACCTGGGCGGCCTGACCATCCGTACGACGCTGGACCCGCAGTCCCAGGACTCCGTCAACGAGTCGATCAAGGACCACGTCAACCAGGACGACAGGGTCGCCACGGCCGTCACCCTGGTCCAGCCGGGCACCGGCCGGGTCCTCGCCATGGGCCAGTCCAAGCCGTACGGCTTCGGCAAGAACGAGACGCAGATCAACTTCTCCGTCGACAAGCGGATGGGCGGCTCGAACTTCGGCTTCCCGACGGGCTCGACGTTCAAGCCGTTCGTCGCGGCCGCGGCGCTGGAGAACGGCATGCCGGCGAGCAAGGTGTACACCACCGCACAGGAGATCGAGTACCCCGGCCCGGTGGAGACCTGCGGTGACAAGCCGTGGGTGAACACCGACCACGAGCGGGTGCCGAACGAGTCGCTGTCGGAGTTCGGCGCGTACAACCTGCGGGACGCGATGGCCAAGTCGGTCAACACGTACTTCGCGGAGATGATCGCGGAAATCGGCCTGTGCCCGGTGACCGAGATGACCACCAAGCTCGGGGTGATCCCCGCCGACGGCAGCAAGCTGCCCGAGGTCCCGGCCATCGCACTCGGCACCGAGGGCATGTCTCCGCTGACGATGGCGAACGCGTACGCGACCTTCGCCAACCGCGGCACGTACTGCACGCCCGTCTCCATCGAGTCGATCACGGACGCGCACGGCAAGGCCCTGTCGGTGCCGAAGTCCAAGTGCGACCGCGTCATGACGGAGCGGACCGCCGACACCATCAACACGCTGCTGCTCGGCGTGGTCGACTCCGGTACGGGTACCCAGGCGGGCCTGACCGACCGGCAGAACGCGGGCAAGACCGGCACCACCGACAACCGCTACAACGCCTGGTTCGTCGGGTACACGCCGAACATGTCCGGCGCGACCTGGGTCGGCTCGGGCGGCGCCAAGCAGGTGTCGATGGAGAACATCAACATCGGCGGCCAGTACTTCGAGAAGGTCTACGGCGGCGGGCTGCCCGGCCCGATCTGGAAGCAGGCGGTCTCCGGCGCCCTGGCCGGCCGCGAGGCCCCGAACTTCGCCACGGTCGGCCTCGACGGCGGCGGCGCGCCGGTCGGCGGCGGCCGGCCCAGCACCCCGACGGGCCCGAAGCCCGGGAAGCCGAACAAGCCCGGGAAGCCGAACAAGCCCGGCGGCACGACCGGATCCACCGGCTCGACGGGCACCACGGGCACCACGACGGGCGGCTCCCCGAACGTCCCGGTCCCCGGGATCACCCTGGACCCGGGCCTGATCGGCGGCCCGGACACCCAGTAGCGGCAACAGCGCAGACAACAGCAGCAACGGGAGGGCCCCGGCGCCAACGGCGTCGGGGCCCTCCCGCTACGTGCTCAGGACGTACTCAGGCCAGGTGCTTCTTCACGGCGGCGGCCACCCGGCCGCCCTCCGCCAGCCCGGCCACCTTGGGCGTCACGATCTTCATGACGGCGCCCATGGCGCGCGGCCCCTCGGCACCCGCGGCCCGGGCCTCCTCGACGGCCTGCGCGACGATCGCGCCGAGCTCGTCGTCGGAGAGCTGCTTGGGCAGGTAGGTGTCGAGGAACTCACCCTCCGCCGTCTCACGCGCGGCCTGATCGGCACGGCCGCCCTGCGCGAACGCCTCCGCGGCCTCGCGGCGCTTCTTCGCCTCCTTGGCGATCACCTTGAGGACTTCGTCGTCGGAAAGGGTGCGCGCCTCCTTGCCCGCGACCTCCTCCTTGGTGATCGCGGCGAGGGTCAGTCGCAGCGTGGACGAGTGGAGTTCGTTGCGCTCCTTGATCGCGGTGGTGAGGTCATCCTGCAGCTTGGCCTTGAGCGTGGTCATGCCCCGAGTCTGCCAGGTACAGGGCCGGTGGCGCCCGCCGGTTTTCCGGGTCTGAGACGATGGGGCCATGCGTGCGCGTTACGGAGTACCCCTGAAGGTCACCGCCGGAATCGCGGCGGTGGGGGCCGCGGGTGTGGCCTATGCCGCCGGTTTCGAGGCGCGGTCCTTCCGCCTTCGCCGGATCACCGTTCCGGTGCTCCCCGCCGGGATGCGCCCGCTGCGCGTGCTCCAGGTGTCGGACATCCACATGGTCAGCGGGCAGCGCAAGAAGCGGGCCTGGCTGCAGTCCCTCGCCGGGCTGCGCCCCGACTTCGTCGTGAACACCGGCGACAACCTCTCCGACACCGAGGGCGTGCCGGAGCTGCTCGACGCACTCGGCCCGCTGATGGACTTCCCCGGCGTGTACGTCTTCGGCTCGAACGACTACTACGGGCCGCGGCTGCGCAACCCCGGGCGCTACCTGATCGAGAAGGTGCAGGGACGGCACGGCCTGAACGGCAACAAGCCGGTCGTCGGCGCCGTGCACAACCCGTGGGAGGGCATGCGGGACGCCTTCGACGCGGCGGGCTGGGTGAACCTGACCAACACGCGGGGCCGCCTGAAGCTGGACGGCCTGGAGCTGGCCTTCACCGGCCTGGACGACCCGCACATCAAGCGGGACCGCTACGAGCGGGTGGCCGGCGGCCCGGAGCCGGACGCCGACTTCTCGATCGCCGTGGTCCACGCCCCGTACCTGCGCTCGCTGGAGTCCTTCACGGCCGACGGCTACCCGCTGATCCTGGCGGGCCACACGCACGGCGGGCAGCTGTGCATCCCCTTCTACGGGGCGCTCGTCACCAACTGCGACCTGGACACCGACCGGGTGAAGGGCCTGTCCACCCACGAGGCCGACGGCCGCCGCGCCTACCTGCACGTCTCGGCGGGCTGCGGCACGAACCGCTTCACCCCGGTCCGCTTCGCCTGCCCCCCGGAGGCGACCTTGCTGACCCTGGCCCCGAAGGCCTGACCCCCTCGGGCACCGCCCCGCGAAAACCGGATTTCGTCTCCGGCCGAGGGTCCGCTAAAGTAATCGATGTCGCCAGGGCGAAGGCCCGAAAACGGCGGCGATCGGGGTGTAGCGCAGCTTGGCAGCGCGCTTCGTTCGGGACGAAGAGGTCGTGGGTTCAAATCCCGCCACCCCGACTTGGTAAGACCAGGTCAGAGCCACCTAGGAGATCTCCTAGGTGGCTCTTCTGCTTTCCTGCGTGACCGACGGTGACTGCCGTCCCGGGACGCTCCCCCGACTCAAAGATCGCGTCCATGACGCGGCCGGGCTGGGTAGCGTCGTGATGTCTGCGCCTGCGCCGGGGCGTGGGGAACTCGCGTCGGAGGGACCTGTCTTGACCGTCATCGCCCACGTCAGTGATCTGCACCTGGACCTCGGGGAGCGTGCCACCGCGCGTGCGCGGAAGGTCATGGACTACCTGCGGGGCATACCCGGCCCGGTCGACGCCGTGCTGGTCTCCGGGGACATCGCCGACCACGCCGCGGACGAGGAGTACGCGCAGGCGCGCGAGCTGTTCGAGCTGCCCTGGCCGGTCCTCGTCCTGCCCGGCAACCACGACCGGCGGGCCCCCTTCCGTACCGGGCTGCTCGGCGGCAAGCCGGAGGAGGACGAGCTGAACCGGGTCGTCGCCGTGCCCGGGGCGGTTTTCGTGCTGTGCGACTCGACGGTGCCGGGCAGCGACGAGGGCCACCTCAGCGACGCCACGCTGCGCTGGCTCGACGGGACGCTGGCGGGCCTCGCGGGGGACCGGCCCGTCTTCGTCTGCTTCCACCACCCGCCGGTCGACCTGCACACGCCGTACGTGGACCGGGTCCGGCAGTTCGGCGAGGACCGCCTCGCCGAGGTGCTGGGCCGCCATCCGCGGGTCGCGGCCCTGCTGTGCGGGCACGCGCACGTGGCCGCGGCCACCACCTTCGCGGGGCTGCCGCTGCTGGTGGCGCCGGGGGTGGCCTCCACCGTTCCGTTGCCGCTGGAGGGCCGTGCGGCGGTGGACTTCGAGCTGGCGCCGGGGCTGGCGTTCCATGTGCTCGACGATGCGGGGCGGCTCGTCACCCACTACCGGGCGCTGGCCTAGCCGGTGCTCGTGACGAAGCAGAACTCGTTGCCTTCCGGGTCCTGCATCGTCTGGAAGGACCCCTGGTCGTCGGTGACCGGATCACCGGCCGGGACGGCGCCCAGGGCGGCGGCCCGCGCGGTGGCGGCGCCGACGTCGTCGACGGCGAGGTCGAGGTGGAGCCGGTTCTTGACGGTCTTGCCCTCGGGCACCGGCTGGAAGGCGAGCCGGGCGATGCCGGGCAGGTCCACGTGGGACCAGCCGCGGTCCCGGTGGACGGGCTCGCCGCCGGCCAGCCGCGCCCAGAACCGGGCCAGGGCCGCAGGGGCGTGGGCGTCCACGACGACTTGGTGCAGGCGCATCCTCATGCCGCCACCCTAGGCAGCCAGGGAGGACAGTTCCTCCTGAATCAGGTGCAGGAAGGCCGGGGTGGGCGACGCCGGGATGCGGCGGGAGTGCGCCGCCGTGCGGAGGTGGTCCAGGACCGCGTCGAGGGACGGCAGGCCGCCCACCGGACGCAGCAGCCACAGGCGGCCGGGCGGACGCGGGGGCAGGCCCAGCGCGGCGAGGGCCTCCTCGGCCTCCCGGTCGAGGCCGTGGAGGTCCGGCTCGGGCAGCGGGGCGGCCCGCACGTCCGTGATGTGGCCGTGCCCGTCCAGGACGGTGTCCACCGCCCAGTGGGTGGAGCGGTCCGGGATCCAGGTCCGGGCCGCCGGCGGCCACACGTACGGGAGGAACACCCACTCGGCCCCCTCGGGCGCCGGCTCCCAGCCGAGCACCTCCAGCTCCCGCACCTCGGGCAGCCGGTCCGGCTCCTGCTCGCTGCGTCCGGTGCGGCGCAGCGCGAGCGGGTGGGGGGTGCCGTTCTCGTCCCACGACATGGGCGCAGGCTACCGCCGGCTGCCGTCCGCTGCGGTGACGTGCCGCTACAGGCGGTCCAGCGGGTTGCTCCCGGCGCGCCCGGCGCCGCCGCTCGCGACCCAGCCCGCGGCCGCGCACCCCGGCTTGCGCGCCGCCTGCTCCTCGAAGAGTGCGGTGAACGCCTTGCCGAAGCCGAGCCGCGGGTGCTCCGCGAGCAGCGCCCGTACGAAGCCCTGGTCGAACTCGCCGACCCGCAGCCCGGAGACGTCGGCGCTGGTGCCGACCTGGAGCAGGTGGCTCTCGACGTCCTCGGCGGCGGTGACGTCGTCCCGCATGTGCAGGACGATGATCTCCTCGGCCCGGGCCCGCCGCTCGGCCGGCCAGCCCAGTCCGGCGGTCAGGACGCGCGCGACGTGCCCGCCGGCCTCCTCGAACGGCAGGGTGTGGCTGTCGAACGGCGCGGTCAGCCCGAGGTCGTGGACCAGTGCGCTGACGTAGAAGAGGTCCTCGTCGTAGGCGAGGCCGTGGCGCGCCGCGTACGCGGCGCCGAAGGCGTACGACCGTACGGAGTGGTTCAGCAGCGCGGCGTCCGCGTACTCCGAGGCGATCTCCAGGGCCGCGCGGCCCGATGCGGTGTCACGTGTCCAGGTGCTCATGGGGGTTCAGGGTAGAAGGCCGGCCGAAGTCGATCTCCATCGGAGGCTCGCCGGGCCAAGACAGCCGGGTCGGCGCGGGCGGGGCTTCGGCGACGACCGTCCCGCGGGAGACCACGTACCGGGGCCGGACCTGCCGCCGGATCGCCTCGAGCGGCGACGGCGCCGGCAGCAGGACGAAGGAGGCGGGGGCGCCCTCGGCGATGCCGTACTCGGCCTCCGTCAGGCCGAGCACGCGGGCGGCCCGGTCGGTGACCATGGAGAACGCCACCGGGATCTCGTCCGCGCCGGTCAGCTGGGCCGCGTACAGGCCGACGAGGGCGGTCTGCAGCGGGTTGCCGGTGCCGAGCGCGTTCCACGGGTCCATGACGTCGTCGTGCCCGAAGGCAACGTTCACTCCCGCGGCCAGCATCTCCTTGACCTGGGTCAGCCCGCGCCGCCTGGGGTAGGCGTCGAAGCGGCCCTGGAGGTTGAGGTTGGCGAAGGGGTTCGCGACCAGGTTGATGCCGGAACGCGCCAGCAGCCGCTGGAGTTTGAAGCTGTAGGCGCCGCCGTAGGAGCCCATGGCCGTCGTGTGCGAGGCCGTCGCCCGCTCCCGCAGCCCGGTGCGCAGGGCGTGCGCGGCCAGTACCTCCACGAACCGGGACTGCTCGTCGTCGATCTCGTCGCAGTGGGCGTCCACGCGCAGCCCGTGCTCCTCGGCGACGGCGAAGGCGATGCCGAGGGAGGCGACGCCGTCCTCGCGGGTGTCCTCGAAGTGCGGGATCGCGCCGACGACGTCCGCGCCGCGGGCCACCGCCTCGCGCAGCAGGGCCTCCCCGCCGGGGAAGGAGACGATGCCCTCCTGCGGGAAGGCGACGATCTGGAGGGTCATGAAGTCGCGGACCCGGTCCCGCACTTCGAGCAGCGCGTCGAGGGCGGTGAGTGCCGGGTCGGTGGTGTCGCAGTGGGTCCGTACGTGCAGCACGCCCTGGGCGGCCTGCCAGCGCAGCACCTCGGTGGCGCGGGCGACCACGTCCTCGCGGGTCAGGGTGGACTTGCGCTCGCTCCAGCAGGCGATGCCCTCCCAGAGGGTGCCGGAGGCGTTCGGGCGGGGCTGTCCGGCGGTGAGGGCGGTGTCGAGGTGGATGTGCGGCTCGACGAAGGGCGGGGTCAGCAGGCCGCCGTGCGCCTCGATGCGGACGCCGGTGGCCGGGGGCTCCTTCTGGTCGTCGTACGGGACCACCCGGGCGATCCGGCCGTCCTCGGCGACCTCCACGTCGTACAGGCCGGTGCGCAGCACGGGGCGGTCGGCCGCCAGCAGGCGGGCACCCCGGACGATCATCCGCATGCGGCCAGCCTAGGGCCGAGGCCTGCGGTTTCCGGGGAATCACGGGAAACCGCAGGCCCGGGCGGCCGCGGCCCGGCCGGGCGGACACCCGCTCAGCCGCGCTTGGCCTGGGCCTTCTGCTGCATCCCCCTCGTCTTCGCCGACAGGGACGCATCGCGCGCCGCGGATTTGGCGCGGGCCTCGGCCGCGGTGTTCTTCGCCCGCTCGCGCTCGCGCTCGGCGGCCTGTGCCGTGCCGGCGCGGTCCTTCTTGGCCATGGTCACTCCTCCTCGGGGCACACCGGAGGGCGTACGTCCCTCCACTGTCCCCCCGTTCGGCGGAGGCGGCATCCGCAGGGGCGGGCGGGCTCAGGTCACCGGCAGGGCTCTGTCAGCCGCGACCGCCCTTCCTGCGCTGCTCGCGCATCCGGTCCTCCTCCATGGCCAGCCGCTGGGCCTCTCCGACGTCCTCGACCAGCTGGGCCGGCCGCTGCCGTTGCCCTGACCCGGACTGCGACGCTCGGCGGGTGTCCTGCGCCGGCTCCTTGCGCTGCTTCGCCATGATCACTCCTCACGGGAATAGCTGGGTGGGACTCCGCCCACACTCCTCCCTCCTGCCCGGACCGACCATCCGACAGCGCCAATCGGGTTACATAGGGGTATGACTGAGAACACGGCGATGCCCGACTGGGAGAAGCGCTTCCGGGCGCCGCGCGTCGGGCTGCCCGAATGGGCCGAGGACGCTCCGGACCGCTCCCTGTTCGTGTCGAACGCGACGGGGACGTACGAGCTGTACGCCTGGGACCGCGCCACCGGCACGCAGCGGCAGGCCACCGACCGGCCGAACGGCACCACCGACGGCACGCTCTCCCCCGACGGCGAGTGGATCTGGTGGTTCTCGGACACCGACGGGGACGAGTTCGGCACCTGGGTACGCCAGCCCTTCGCCGGCGGCCCCGACGAGCCGGCCACGCCCGGCCTGGAGCCCTCGTACCCGGCCGGCCTCGCCCTGGGCCGGGACGGCACGGCGGTCGTGGGCCGGTCGACGGACGAGGAGGGCACGACGGTCCACGTGGTGCGGCCGGGCGGCGCGGAGCCGGTGGTGATCTACCGGCACCGCGAGTCGGCGGGCGTCGGCGACCTGTCCCGGGACGGGACGCTGCTGGCGATCGAGCACACCGAGCACGGCGACGCCATGCACGCGTCCCTGCGCGTGCTGACCCTGGACGGCGCCACGGTCGCCGAGCTGGACGACTCCGAGGGCGGCACCAAGGAGCTCGGGCTGGAGGTCCTGGGCTTCGCCCCGGTCGCCGGCGACACCCGGCTGCTCGTCGGCCACCAGCGGCGCGGCCGCTGGGAGCCGATGGTGTGGGACGTGGCCACGGGCGCGCAGGAGGACCTGGCGCTGGACCTGCCGGGCGACGTGAGCGCCGAGTGGTACCCGGACGCCTCCGCGCTGCTGGTCGAGCACAGCTTCGAGGCCCGCAGCGAGCTGTGGCGCTACGACCTGGCCCGCCGGGACCTGGTGCGCGTGGACACGCCGCCGGGGACGGTCTCGGGTGCGACGGCACGGCCCGACGGCACGGTCGAGTACCAGTGGTCCTCGGCGGCCGAGCCCTCCTCGATCCGGTCGACCGCGGGCGGGGTCGTACTGGACCCGCCCGGCTTCCGGCCGCCCGGCTCGGTGGCGGTCGAGGACGTGTGGGTGGAGGGCCCGGGCGGGCGGATCCACGCGCTCGCGCAGCGGCCCGTCGGCCACGGCGAGGGCCCCTTCCCGACGGTCTTCGAGGTGCACGGCGGCCCGACCTGGCACGACAGCGACGCGTTCGCCGCGGGCCCGGCGGCCTGGCTGGACCACGGCTTCGCCGTCGTGCGGGTCAACTACCGGGGCTCGACGGGGTACGGCCGGGAGTGGACCGACGCCCTCAAGCACCGCGTGGGGCTGATCGAGCTGGAGGACATCACGGCGGTCCGGGAGTGGGCGGTGGCCTCGGGGCTGGCCGACCCGGCGCGGCTGGTGCTGTCGGGCGGCTCCTGGGGCGGGTACCTGACGCTGCTGGGGCTGGGCATGCAGCCGCAGGCCTGGGCGGTGGGCCTGGCCGCGGTGCCGGTCGCCGACTACGTGACGGCGTACCACGACGAGATGGAGGCGCTGAAGGCGCTGGACCGCACCCTCTTCGGCGGCTCGCCGGAGGAGGTCCCGGAGCGCTACGAGGTGTCCTCGCCGCTCACGTACGTGGACGCGGTCACGGCACCGGTGCACATCGCGGCGGGCGTCAACGACCCGCGCTGCCCGATCCGGCAGATCGAGCACTACGTCGACCGGCTGGCGGCGCGCGGCGCGGTGCACGAGGTGTACCGCTACGACGCCGGGCACGGCTCGCTCGTCGTGGAGGAGCGGATCAAGCAGGTCCGGATGGAGTTGGAGTTCGCGCTGAAGCACCTCCCGCGCTGAGGACGCCCCGAGCCCCCGCCACGGTGATCGCGGTGCACCCCCCGTACGGTGGTGGGGTGCACCGGTTTCTCCTGACCCCGCGCTGGTGGGGGATCAACGTCTTCGTCGCGCTCGCCGTTCCCTTCTGCCTGTTCATGGGGACCTGGCAGCTCGGCCGGTTCGAGGACCGCGTCGCCACGCACCGGGAGGCGGCCGGGGGGCGCCCGGCCGGCGAGGCCGCGGCGCCGCTGGAGTCGCTGCTTCCGGTCGACAAGCAGACCTCCGGCCGGCTCGCGTCGGTGTCGGGCCAGTACGCCGACCAGCTGCTGGTCCCGGAGCGGCGGCTCGACGGGAAGGACGGCTTCTACGTCCTGACCCTGCTGAAGACCGATTCCGGCAAGGCCGTCCCCGTGGTGCGCGGCTGGCTGCCGGGCGCGCCGGACGCGGGCCGGGCGCCGGCCGCGCCGACCGGGCGGGTCGAGGTCACCGGGGCGCTCCAGGCCTCGGAGACCTCCACCAGCAAGGGCGTGCACGCGCAGGGCGGTCTGCCGGCCGGGCAGCTCGGGGTGATCGGGGCCGCCTCGCTGGTCAACCTGGTCCCGTACGAGCTGTACGACGCCTGGCTGACGGTACAGACCCCGGCGGACGGGATGACTCCGGTGCCCGCGCAGGCGCCGACCAACACCGGGCTCGACCTGAAGGCCTTCCAGAACCTCGGCTACACCGGCGAGTGGTTCGTCTTCGTCGCGTTCGTGCTGTTCATGTGGTTCCGGCTGTACCGCCGCGAGGTGGAGACCCTCCGCGACGCCGAGGCCGGGCTGCTGGCCGGGGCCGACGGCTCCGGGCGTACGGACGCCGGCACCCGTGGCGGCACCGGAACCGGCGCCGCCGCGGACGCCCCCGTCACGGCTTCGGCGTCGGGGCCGGGGTCTCCAGCGGAATGACGCCCGTCCGGTAGACGGTGCCCCCGCAGGCCGCGGGAATGGTCGCCTGGGTGGTCGGCGCGACGCCGGGCACGGCCGTGTTCGGGGTGTGGGTCACCGCCACACCGGCCGCCGGGTCCGGGGCCGGGGCGTCGGTGCGGGCGGTGGTGCCCGCCGCGGCCGGGGTGTCGGTGGTGCGCCGCTCCTCCTGCGGGGGGCTGCCCGCGGGGGTCTTGGTGGCGGGGTCGGGCGTGGCGGCCGGGCAGGACTGGTCCGAGGGCACCCAGGCGAAGCGGACCTCGTACGCCGTGTACGGCTGGAGCAGCATCACCGACGCCTCCGCCGACGGGTCGGGCAGCAGCGCCGCCGCCGGGTCTCCCGCGGTGTGGCCGACCACGGTGACGCCCGCGTTCTTGCCGGGCGCGGAGGCGGTCACGGAGGAGGCGGTGACGGTGTCCGGGCCGACGACGGCGCAGCCGCGGGCCGAGACGTTGGTGACCTTGAAGCTGCCGTAGACCTTGCCGTCGGGCTCGGGGGCGCGGGCGCTGCCCTGCACGCCGAGCTGCTCGGCCCCGCAGGCCGGGACGCCGGATGCGGCGACCGGCGGCATGGGGCCGGCGCCGAGGCCGCTGCCGGGCCCGGCCGAGGCTCCGGAGGTCGCCTCCCCGGTGGCGTGGCCGCTTTCGGGGGAGCCGCCGGCCGCGGAGTCGGGGAGCTTGCCGGTGCCGCCGGGGCCGATGCCGTGGCCGGGCGCCTGGGGCGGGTGGGGCCCGTCGCCGGGGCCGCCGGGGTGGTGCGCGGGGCCGTCGCCGGCCTCCGCGGCGGCGGAGTCCTCGCCGTGGCCGGCCATGGCGGAGTGCTCCCCGACGCTGCCCTCGCCGCCGGTGGTGCGCAGGTGCAGGGCGGTCGGGACGGCGGTGCCGGCGAGCAGGACCGCCGCGGCCGCACCGACCAGTGCCCGCCGCCGCCTGCGCGTCCGGCGGGCGGGGACGGCGGCCTGCAGCCGCTCCAGGGCGCCGTCGGAGGGCTGCAGTTCCGCGACCGCGCCGTGGAAGAGGTTCCGCAGCTCCTGCTCCTCGGCGGTGCCGCCCGGCGCGGTGTGGTCGTCCATCATGACTGCGCAGCCTCCATCGCCACCCGCAGCGCGGCAATGCCCCGCGATCCGTACGCCTTGACCGAGCCGAGGGAGACGCCGAGGGTCTCGGCGACCTGGGCCTCGGTCATGTCCGCGAAGTACCGCAGCACCAGCACCTCGCGCTGCCGCCGCTGCAGCCCCCGCATGGCCTTGATGAGGTCGTCCCGTTCCAGCTGGTCGTACGCGCCCTCCTCGGCGCTGGCCATGTCCGGCATCGGCTTGGAGAGCAGCTTGAGGCCGAGGATGCGGCGGCGCAGCGCGGAGCGCGAGAGGTTGACGACGGTCTGGCGCAGGTACGCCAGCGTCTTGTCGCGGTCGCGGACCCGGTTGCGGGCCGAGTGGACGCGGATGAACGCCTCCTGGACGACGTCCTCGCAGGAGGCGGTGTCGTCGAGGAGCAGTGCGGCGAGGCCCAGCAGGGAGCGGTAGTGGGCCCGGTAGGTCTCGGTGAGGTGGTCGACGGTCGTGCCGGCCACGACCTCGCGCGCACCGTCGGTGCCGTCGGCGGCGGTGGCATCGGCGGTGGTGGCACCGGCGCCCGCGGCGGTGGTTCCGGTGGTGCCCGCCTCCTCCCCGCCGGCTGCGGAGGCCTCACCGCTCCCGGAGGCCTCGGCGCTACCGCGCGGCGCGGGCACGCGGCCGCCCGGGGTCGGCAGGGCGGTCAGGGTGGCCGGCGGCACGGTCGGCGGAACCGGCACGATCACCGGGAAGCCACCGGGCGTGCGGGGGCGCCGGCGCGGTACGGCGATCGTGCTGCGCACCGGAGCGCCGGCGTATTCGAGAAGTGCCTCTGCCACGCCAGTTGGACACGCGTCCCCCCGCCAGGGTTGTACGCGCGAGGCGACTTCACCAGCAATGTCTTCATTGCCCTCATGCGTACTCGCTCTTCCTGATTGCCCCGTCCGTCCAGCGGCAGTCAGGCCATCACCTTGATCAAGGGATCAACACTGATCCTACAAAGTGAATTACGCGAATTCACCAGCGATCAGTTCCGCGATCTGAGTGGCGTTCAGGGCGGCCCCGCCCTGGAGGTTGTCGGCGCACACGAAGAACTCCAGCGACTGCGGATCGTCCAGCGAGGCCCGCAACCGCCCCACCCACGCCGGGTCCGTGCCCGCCGCGTCCACCGGGGTCGGGAACTCCCCCGCCGCCGGATCGTCCACGACGACCACCCCCGGCGCGGCCTCCAGCACCTCCCGCGCCCGCCCCGCGTCCACCGCGGTGTCGAACCGGGCCCGCACGCTCAGCGAATGCCCGGTCAGCACCGGCACCTGTACGCAGGTCACCGCCACCGGGAGCGCCTCCAGCCGCAGGATCCGGCGCGTCTGTGCCCGTACGGCCAGCTCGTGCGAGGACCAGCCGCCCTCGCGCAGCTCCCCCGACCACGGGACGACGTTCAGCGCGAGCGGGGCCGCGAAGGGCCCGGTGTCCTCGCCGACCGCGCGCCGCACGTCCCCGGTCATCTCGCCCAGGGAAGTCCCGGCGACCAGCGACAGCTGCCGGCGCAGCGTCTCGGTGCCGGCCCGTCCGGCGGCGCTCGCGGCCTGGTACGAGGACACGGTCAGGTCGGCGAGCCCGTACTCGGTGTGCAGCGCACCCAGAGCCGCGATCATGGCGGCGGTGACGCAGTCCGGGCTCGCGACGATCCCGCGCGGCCGGTTGCGTACGGCCGGCGCATTGACCTCGGGCACCACGAGCGGCACCTCGGGGTCCTCCCGGAAGGCCGCGGACTGGTCGACGACGACCGCGCCGCGCGCGGTGGCGACCGGCGCCCAGCGGGCCGAGACCTCGGCCGGGGTGAGGAAGAGCACCACGTCGCCCGCACCGAGGCCGTCGAAGGCGTCCTCGCTGAGGGCGAGCACCTCGGTCTCCTCGGCGCGCACGGCCAGCATGCGGCCGGCCGAGCGCGCGGAGGCGATCAGGCGTATGTCGCCCCAGACGTCCGCCCGCCGGGACAGGTTCTGGAGCAGGAGCGATCCGACCGCTCCGGTCGCCCCGACCACGGCGAGCGCCGGAGCCGGGGTCGACCGGGCCGGCGTCATCGTCCGGTGCCTCCGTAGACGACCGCCTCGTCGCTGTCGGAGTCGAGGCCGAAGGCCGTGTGGACGGCGACGACGGCCGCGTTGACGTCGTCCTGGCGGGTCACCACCGAGATGCGGATCTCGGAGGTGGAGATCAGCTCGATGTTGACGCCCGCGTCGGACAGCGCCTGGAAGAAGGAGGCGGTGACCCCCGGGTTGGTCTTCATGCCCGCGCCGACCAGTGAGATCTTGCCGATCTGGTCGTCGTAGCGCAGGGAGTCGAAGCCGATCTGCGCCTTCGCCTTCTCCAGGGCGTCGATGGCCTTGTGGCCCTCGGTCTTGGGGAGGGTGAAGGAGATGTCCGTCAGGCCGGTGGCCGCGGCGGACACGTTCTGCACGATCATGTCGATGTTGATCTCGGCGTCCGCGACGGCGCGGAAGATCGCCGCGGCCTCGCCCGGCTTGTCCGGAACGCCGACGACAGTGATCTTGGCTTCGGAGACGTCGTGGGCGACTCCGGAGATGATGGCGTGCTCCACCTGCTCGTCCCCTTGCGACTCGGGCTTCTCGTTGCTGACCCAGGTACCCGGCAGTCCGGAGAAGGACGAACGGACGTGGATCGGGATGTTGTAACGGCGCGCGTACTCCACGCAGCGGTGCAGCAGCACCTTGGAGCCGGAGGCGGCGAGCTCCAGCATGTCCTCGGAGGAGATCCAGTCGATCTTCCGGGCCTTCTTCACCACGCGCGGATCGGCGGTGAAGACGCCGTCGACGTCGGTGTAGATCTCGCAGACCTCGGCGTCCAGCGCCGCGGCGAGCGCGACGGCGGTCGTGTCCGAGCCGCCGCGGCCCAGGGTGGTGATGTCCTTGCTGTCGGCGGACACACCCTGGAAGCCGGCGACGATGGCGATGTTGCCCTCGTCCAGCGCGGTGCGGATACGGCCCGGCGTGACATCGATGATGCGCGCTTTGTTGTGGACCGAGTCGGTGATGACGCCTGCCTGGCTGCCGGTGAACGACTGGGCCTCGTGGCCCAGGTTTTTGATCGCCATGGCCAGCAGGGCCATGGAGATCCGCTCTCCGGCGGTCAGCAGCATGTCGAATTCGCGCCCGGCAGGCATCGGCGATACCTGCTCGGCGAGATCGATCAACTCGTCCGTCGTGTCGCCCATCGCGGAAACCACGACGACCACCTGGTGGCCGTTCTTCTTGGCGTCCACGATCCGCTTGGCGACGCGCTTGATGCCCTCGGCATCGGCTACGGAGGAGCCTCCGTACTTCTGCACGACAAGGCCCACGTGCGCTCCTCGCTCGGTCCGTCTCATTGCGGATGCAGTGTAACGAGCAGCCGCGATCCGACCGCTTCGTACCGCATCATGAGACGAAAAGATCAGAGCCGGGGTTCCGCGTGGTTGCCCCGCACCCCGAGCCGGGCCCCGATCTCCTCGGCCATCACCCGTCCCGCCTGTTCGGCGAGGTCGTCCTCGGCCAGGTCCTCGTCGGTGTCCAGCCCGTCCAGGGCCTCCAGCGGCTGGTCCAGGCGTACGTGTGCCACGAGCGACTGCAGGGCGCGCAGCGTGGCCGAGGCCGTCGAGCCCCAGTTGGAGAAGTACGAGAACTGCCACCACCACAGGGCCTCGGCCGTGCGGCCCGCCCCGTAGTGCGCCAGGCCGTGCCGCAGGTCCGCCACCACGTCGGCCACGTCGTCGGAGATGCGGTGCGCGACCGGGGCCTTGCGCGGCTCGTAGGGGTCGAAGACCTCGGAGTAGACGTCGACCGGCTCCAGCAGGTACGCGAAGCGCTCGCGCAGCTCGTCCACGTCCGGCTCCGGGCCGAGGTCCGGCTCGTAGCGCTCGTCGGGCAGGACGTCCTGGTAAGCGCCCAGCCGGCCGCCCGCGAGCAGCAGCTGGGAGAACTCCAGGAGGAGGAAGGGCACCGCGCTGTCCGGGTCCTCGCCCTTGGCCACCTCGGTGACCGCGACGATGAAGGACTCGATCTGGTCCGCGATCGAGACGGCGAAGTCGTCCGGATCCTGGCCCAGGATGTTCAGCGTTGCGTCAGACATCGAGAAGTCGCCTTCCTTCAAAGGCCCGCCCGAGCGTGACCTCGTCCGCGTACTCCAGGTCTCCCCCGACGGGGAGCCCGCTGGCCAGGCGGGTGACCTTCAGGCCCATGGGCTTGATCATGCGCGCGAGGTACGTGGCCGTCGCCTCACCCTCGAGGTTCGGGTCGGTGGCGAGGATCAGCTCGGTCACCTCGCCGTCCGCGAGGCGCGCGAGCAGCTCGCGGATGCGCAGGTCGTCCGGGCCCACGCCCTCGATCGGGCTGATCGCGCCGCCCAGGACGTGGTACTTGCCCCGGAACTCGCGCGTCCGCTCGATCGCGACCACGTCCTTCGGCTCTTCCACCACACAGATCACAGTGGCGTCCCGGCGCGGATCGCGGCAGATGCCGCACCGCTCCTCCTGCGCCACGTTCCCGCACACGGCGCAGAACCGTACCTTCTCCTTGACCTCCAGCAGCGCGTGCGCGAGGCGCCGGACGTCCGCGGGCTCCGCCTGCAGGATGTGGAAGGCGATCCGCTGCGCGCTCTTGGGCCCGACACCGGGCAGCCTGCCCAGCTCGTCGATCAGGTCCTGGACCACGCCTTCGTACAACGGACTGCCTACTCTCGAGAAAACGGAACGGTAAGGGTCTGGGGGGACTGGGGGGACTGAGGGCTAGAACGGCAGGCCGGGGATCCCGGTACCGCCGCCGCCCAGGCCCTGGGCGAGGGGGCCCAGCTTCTCCTGCTGGAGCGCCTGGGCGTTCTCGTTGGCCGCCTGCACGGCCGCGACCACCAGGTCGGCAAGGGTCTCGGTGTCCTCCGGGTCCACCGCCTTCGGGTCGATCACCAGCGCGCGCAGCTCACCGGAGCCGGTGACGGTCGCCTTCACCAGGCCGCCGCCGGCCTGGCCCTCGACCTCGGTACGCGCCAGCTCCTCCTGGGCCGCCGCGAGATCCTGCTGCATCTTCTGGGCCTGCTGGAGCAGCTGCTGCATGTTGGGCTGACCGCCACCGGGAAACACAGGTCATTCACTCCGTACCGTCGGGACGCGTCTGGGACGCTTGGTCAATCCGAGCCTACGTGCTCACCGGGCGCAGCGCCCTACGCCGTGAGGACCAACTCTTTCGGGTGAGGGGCGGGGCGTGCGCGTCCCTGATGGAGACCTCCTTGCGGGCGGAAATCCGGGGATTCGACGCCCATCCGCCGCCGTTCGGAGGTAGGAAGAGCATGCGCATCATTGCGCACACGCGCACCACCACAGTCAGCGCAGGCAGAGGGAGTGCCGGGTGAGCCAACCGGAGATGCAGCCCGAGGGGCCACCCCGGGATCCCCGGGAGGAGGGCGGCGGGCCGATGGCGGCGGGCGATCTGACCGGCGGACCGTTCCCCCTCGGGGACTGGGGCGAGCCCGCCGAGCGGCTGGACGAGCTCTACCGGCGGGTCGAGGCGGATGCGCTGCGCACCGCCGAGTGGTACATGTCCGACCGGGCCCGCAAGCGGCTCGGGGCCCGGATCCTGCGGGCGGGGGCCGCCGCCGGGGCCGTGATCGGCGCCTCGATGCCGCTGCTGGAGCTCACCGGCTCCGCGCCGGGCGCCACGTCGTACGGGTACCTGGCCCTGCTGCTGGGGGCCGCCTGCATGGGGTGCGACCGGTTCTTCGGGTTCACCTCGGGCTGGATGCGGGACGTGGCCACCGCCCAGGCCGTGCAGCGCCGGCTGCAGACCCTGCAGTTCGACTGGGCCTCGGAGAACGTACGGGAGGTGCTGGGGCCGACGGAGGGGACGGCGAGCGAGGCGGCGGAGCGGTGCCTGACCGTGCTGCGGAGGTTTTCGGAGGACGTGACGGAGCTGGTGCGGTCGGAGACCGCGGAGTGGATGGTGGAGTTCGGCAACGGGCCGGCCCCCCTGCTCATGCAGTCCCTGTCCACGTCCTCCGCGCGCGGAGGCGAGCCGGGGGCCCTGCCTCCGCCCCGCTACCCCCTCCCCCCGGGCACCCGCCCGAACATGCCCCGCCAACGCCCCCCGGAACAACCCCGCTGACCCGCCTCCGCCGTCGGGCCCGATGCGCGGTCCCCGGCCTGGGCGTCGGCGAAGCCGCGGAACCGCGCGGCCGAGCCGGGGTGGCTGGACTGGCCGACCCCTCGCGCCAGGCGCCGGCAATCCAGCCTCGCCGGCGCCATCCAGCCTCGCCGGCGTTTGAGGCGCGGGGTCCGGGGCGGAGCCCCGATCTCTGAGCCCCGCCGGCCATTGAGGCGGGCGGGTCCGGGGGCGCAGGCTCGGCGCCTAAGAGGCCATCTCATTTGGGTGGTTGGGTAGGCTGTCGGTCGTGGTGGGGATTGTTGAGCGGCTGGTGCCGGACGAGTTGTGGGAGTTGTTC
>NZ_JBEYXK010000107.1:0-22582 GCF_040645035.1 Streptomyces sp. NPDC046876
GGCGCGGGCGAGCGGCGCCGGGCAGCGCGGGCGCACCGGCGGCGTCCACGGAACCTTCACGCCGCGCCCGGGTGTGCGGCGTGCGGCCGCTTGCCCGCGGGCCCTCGCCCGCCTCCGCGCCGGGCCGCCCCGGCTATCCGGTCTCCCGCGGGGCGGCGCGCTCGCCGGGCCGTTCCAGCGGGGGAGCGGTCACCGCGCAGTGGGTGCGGCACTGCGGATGGCATGCGGCGGGCTGCGGCCTGCGGACTGTCGCCCAGGCCACGACGGCGCCGACCACCAGCGCCCCCGCGCACCAGAGCATGGCCCGCTCGAACGCGGCGTCGAACTCGGGCGCCGACAGGTAGGCCTCCGGCCCCATCCCGGCCAGCAGCGGCAGGGCCGCCACCGCCAGCAGCCCCGCCGCCCGCGCGGCCGCGTTGTTGATGCCGCTGGCCAGGCCCGCGCGCCCCGGGTCCACGGAGGCCAGCACCGCCTCGGTCAGCGGCGCCACCAGCGTGGCCATGCCCAGCCCGAGCACGACGAGGGCCGGCAGCACGTCCCGTACGTACGAGGCGCCGGGCCCCACGCGCAGCATCAGCACCAGCCCGCCCGCGCACAGCAGCGGCCCCACCGTCAGCGGGATCCGCGGCCCGATCCGCTCCCCCAGCGCCCCTGAACGGGCCGACAGCAGCAGCATCAGCACGGTCGTCGGCAGCAGCGCGGCCCCCGAGGCCACCGCCGAGTACCCGCAGACCACCTGGAGCTGGAGCACCACGAGGAAGAAGAACCCGCCGAAGGCCGCGTACACGAACAAGGTGACCACGTTGACCGCGGTGAACTGCCGGGACGCGAAGATCTCGGGCGGCACCATCGGATCGGGCCGCCGCCGCTCGACGTACACGAACACCGCCGACAGCAGCACCCCGCCGACGGCCGCGACGACCACTGCCGGCGACCCGGACCGCGCCTCGATCAGCGCGTACGTCAGCAGGGCGAGGGCCGCCGCCCCGAGCACCGCGCCGAGCACGTCGAACCGGCCGCGCGCCGCCGGATCCCGCGACTCCGGTACGTGCCGCAGCGCGACCGGCACGCACACCGCGGCCACCGGCACGTTCAGCAGGAACACCCAGCGCCAGCCGGGCCCGTCCACCAGCCACCCCCCGAGGAACGGCCCCACGGCCGCGCCCACACCGCCGAACCCCGACCACAGCCCCACGGCCCGGCCCCGGTCCCCGGCGGCGATCGAGCCCTGGATCAACGCGAGCGAACCCGGTGTCAGCAGGGCCCCGCCGACGCCCTGCAGAGCGCGGGCGGCGACCAGGATCCCCGCGTTCGGCGCGATCCCGCACAGCAGCGACCCGGCCGCGAACCACACCACGCCCAGCACGAACACCCGGCGCCGCCCGAACCGGTCGCCGAGCGCCCCGCCCACGAGGATCAGCCCCGCCAGCGTGAGCAGGTAGGCGTTGACGGTCCACTGGAGCACGGCCAGATCCGCCCCGAGGTCCCGGCCCATCCGGGGGAGCGCGACGTTGACGACGGTGGAGTCGAGCAGCGCCATGCTCGAGCCGAGCACCGTGGTCAGCACGATCCACCGGCCCTGGGCGGTGGCGAGCGCGACGCCCGGCGCGGACGGCTCCTGCGCAGGCGCCGGCTCCGGGGGCGCGGGACCGGTCATGCCCCCAGGCTGGCCCGCCGGACCGGAAAGAGCCACCCGGGGCGTCGGTCGCGGGGCGTTGGTCGCGGGTCGCGGGTCGCGGCTACGGGGCCCGCAGTGTGCCCGGGCCGGCCCGCGCACCGCGCCTGCGGTGACTCATGAGGCGCTCTTGTAGTGAGCATGACGCTTCCTTCACCATGACCGCGCACATCGCTCACATCGCGCACGTCACGCACGCCTTATCCGCACGATCTGCACACGGCGTACGAGGAGACCACACGTGGCCCAACGCACCCCACGACGATCCCGACGACCCCGGCGGCCCTTACGCACGGCGCTCGCCGCCCTGACGACCCTGCTGCTCCTGCCCCTGGGCGCCGGCGCCGCAGCCGCCGCCCCCGACCCCGGACCCGCCCCCGGCGCGGCCGAGCGCAAGATCGAGCCCACCCTCCGCGCCCAGCTCGACGGCTCCGCCAAGGCCGTCTTCTGGGTCTACCTCGACAGCGCCGCCGACCTGAGCGCGGCGCAGCGGCAGCAGACCCGCGCCGCCAAGGCCGAAACGGTCCTGCGGACCAAGCAGGAGCACGCCGCCCGCACCCAGGCCGACGTGATCAAGGCCCTGGACGGCGCCCAGGCCGAGTACACCTCGTACTGGATCGTCAACGCGATCCGCGTCGTCGGCACCGAGAAGCTCGCCGGCACCCTCGCCCGCCGCCCCGAGGTGGCCCGTATCGACGCCGACGACAAGGTCACCCTCCCCAAGCCCGCCGAGGGCAAGCGGGAGCAGACCGCGGCCGACGCCGTCGAATGGAACATCGACCGGATCAAGGCCCCCCAGGTGTGGGACCAGCTCGGCGTGCGCGGCGAGGGCATCGTCGTCGCGAACATCGACAGCGGCGTCGACGTCACCCACCCCGCCGTCACCCGCCAGTACCGCGGCAGGAACGCGGACGGCTCCTACGACCACAACCACAACTGGTTCGACCCGGCCGGCATCTGCCCCACCGCCGCGCCCTGCGACAACAACGACCACGGCACCCACACCATGGGCACGATGGTCGGCGACGACGGCGGCGCCAACCGCATCGGCGTCGCGCCCGGCGCCCGCTGGATCGCCGCCAAGGGCTGCGAGACCAACTCCTGCTCCGAGGCCTCCCTCCTCGCCGCCGGCCAGTGGATCATCGCCCCGACCGACCTCGCCGGCCACGACCCGCGCCCCGACCTCGCCCCCCACATCGTCAACAACTCCTGGGGCAGCGCGGCCCACGACGACTGGTACCGGCAGATCGTCGACGCCTGGCGCGCCGCCGGCATCTTCCCGGCCTTCTCCAACGGCAACGCCGGCCCCGGCTGCGCCACCAGCGGCTCGCCCGGCGACTACGCCGCCTCCTACAGCTCCGGCGCCTTCGACGCGAACGGCGCCATCGCCTCCTTCTCCTCGCGCGGCGCGGGCCCCGGCGGCATCGTCAAGCCGAACATCGCCGCCCCCGGCGTGAACGTCCGCTCCTCCGTCCCCGGCGGGGCCTACGCGTCCTTCTCCGGCACCTCCATGGCCTCCCCGCACACCGCGGCCTCCGTCGCCCTGCTCTGGTCGGCCGCACCCGCCCTCGAAGGCGACATCGCGCAGACGGAGGCGCTGCTGAACGGCACCGCCCAGGACACCGACAACGGCCAGTGCGGCGGCACCGCCGCGAACAACAACGTCTTCGGCGAGGGCAAGCTCGACGTGCTCGCCGCCGCCACCGCCGCCCCGCGCGGCGCGACCGGCGCACTCGGCGGCACCGTCCGCTCCGGCGGAGCCCCCGTCGCCGGAGCCAAGGTCACCGCCGCCGGACCGATCAGCCGCACGACGACCACCGCGGCCGACGGCACCTACTCCTTCCGCTCGCTGTCGGTCGGCACCTACACCCTGACGGCCGCCAAGTTCGGCTACGGCCAGGAGACCGCCACCGCCACGGTCACCGAGAACGCCACCGCCACCGGCGACCTCACCCTCACCCAGGCCCCCTCCGGCAAGCTCACCGGCACCGTCACCACCCCGGCCGGACCCGCCGCAGGCGCTGCAGTCGCCGTCGCCGACACCCCCGTCACCGCGACCGCCGACGACCAGGGCCGCTTCGAGGTCACCCTGCCGCACGGCACCTACGAGGTACGGGCGACGCACCCCTCCCGCTGCCTGACCGGCGGCAGCGCCCGCACCACCGTCGGCGGCGACACCACCGTGGCCGTCGCCCTGCCCGAACGCACCGACGGCTACGGCTACGCCTGCGCCACCGCGAGCGGCCGCCCGTACCAGGCCGGCGACCGGCAGCTCGCGCTGACCGGCGACAACACCACCGAGCGCGTCGACCTGCCGTTCCCGCTGCCGCTGTACGGCAAGACGTACGGACAGGCCTGGATCGGCACCAACGGAACGGTCAGCTTCGGCGGCCCGCACACCGGCGACACCAACGGCGACCTCCCGAGCACGGCCACGCCCAACGCGGCCCTCTACCCCTTCTGGGACGACCTCGTCGTCGGACCGGCCGGCAGCGGATCGGGCGTGTTCACCGCCGTGACGGGGACCGCCCCGCACCGCAGTTACGTCATCGAGTGGCGCAAGGTGGCCCACTGGACGGCCCAGTCCGACCCGTTCTCCTTCTCGGCCGCGATCGGCGAGGACGGCTCCGTCACGTACGCCTACAAGGGCACCGGCGGCACCGGCCTCAAGGGCGGCTCCTCCGCCACCGTCGGCGTGGAGAACGCCACCGGCACCGACGCCTTCGCGTACTCCTTCAACACCCCCGTGATCACCGACGGCCTGAGCCTCTCCTTCCGCACCACCAAGAGCGGCGTCGTCGCGGGCCGCGTGCTCGACGCCAACGACGGCAACGGCGTGGCCGGGGCGAGCGTGACCGTCGGCACCGGCGCCGACGCCGTCACGGGCACCACCGCCGCCGACGGCAGCTACGCCCTGCAGGCCCGCTCCGGCCGCAGCACCGTCACGGTCCTGGCCGAGTCCTACGAGGGCGTCACCGAGGCGCTCGCGGTGGAGCCGGCCGGGGTCACCGGGCACACGCGGTCCCTGCGCACGGCCAAGGTGACCCCGTCCCGGCCGGCCGTGGAGATCGTCCTCCCGGCCGACCAGAAACGCACCCGCACCCTGGACCTCACCAACACCGGCACCCTCGACACCTCGTTCACGGTGGCCGAAGACGCCCCGTGGCTGACCGCCACCCCCGAGAGCGGGAACCTCCCGATCGGCGGCAAGGCCGGCGTCGCCCTGAACGTCGACACCACCGGGCTGGCCGCCGGCTCCGTCCTCACGGCGAACCTGCGGATCACCTCGGTCAGCGGCCGCACCCCGGTGCTCGCCGTGCCCGTGAAGATCGTGGTCCCGCGCTACCAGGTCGCCCTGGACGCGGGCTCCGACCGCCCGGGCACCGACGCGCTGGGCGACGGCTGGTCCCCGGACCGCAAGTACACGGCCGGCTCGTACGGCTACCAGGGCACCTCCTCGGTCCGCTCCACCGGCCGCACCATCGCCGGCACGGACGAGCAGAGCCTGTTCCGCAACGCCCGCGAGGGCATGTACGAATACCGCTTCGACAACGTGCCGAACGGGACGTACACCGTGGAACTCGGCTTCGCGGAGCTGTCGTCCACCAAGCCGAACCGCCGCGTCTTCGACGTCCTCGCCGAGGGCACCGAGGTCCTGCCCTCGCTCGACATCTCCCTGGAGGCGGGCACCTACGCCGCGGTGACGCGCAGCTACACGGTCACCGTGACGGACGGCGTCCTCGACATCCGCTTCGTCCAGCACGCCGGCTTCGGCAAGCCGCTGCTGAACACCTTGCGGGTGACGGACCGCCCGGACAAGAACCAGCCGGCCCGCTAGCGCTGGGCCGAACGGGGGGCGCGGGGGAGGGGGGACGGGGGCGGGATGCCCTCGCCTCCCGCCCTTCCGCCCTCGTGGCGCCGGGCGACGGGGCCGACCCGGCTGCGGGGCGGTCTGCGGCCGGGGCATTCGGGTGGCGGATGCCGACTCCGCTGCGGTGCGCCCGGGAGGGCGGGGCGGTCGTGGCTAGCGTGGGGCACCATGACGCTCCGCAGCGACCGCGCCGAACCCCTCGGCCCCGCCGCCGTGCCGAACCCCGCCGCCCCGCCCGACGCCGGCCCGGCCGGTTCGGCCCTGCCCGCCGAGCTCGTCGAGGTGGGCGGCCCGGCGGATCCCGCCCGGTCCGTCGGGCCTGCCGGCCAGGCCCGTGCAGCCCGTCACGCAGGATCCGCCGAGCCGGCCGGTGCGGCCGGGTCCGCCGAATTCGCTCGCACGGCGGACCGGGTCCGTGACGTGCTCCGGGCCGCCGACCCCGAAGCCGTGTGGGCGTTCGGGGGCCAGGACGGCCTCATCGCCGATTCGGACGACGGCGGCGGCACCGTCCACGACGTCGGCGCGCTCTTCGCCGTCCTCGCCCTGTGGCCCGTGATCGGCAGCCTCGTCGCCGAGGAGGTCTTGCGGCTGCACACCCCCCTCACCGCGTACGGGGACGAGGCCGCCGCCGGCACCCCCGTGGGCACCACCACCCACCACCTCCTCACCCACCCGGGCGGCCGCCGCACGGCGCACACGGCACACGCAGCGCTCACCCGGCTCACCGAACACCTCGGCGGCGGGCCCCTCGCCGAGCTCGCCGCCACCCGCATCTGGCAGCCCCTCGGCATGACCGGGACCCGCTGCACGGACGGCGGCCTCGAGGCCCCCCTCGCCGACCTCGGCCGCTTCCTCGGCGGCATCCTCGGCCCCTCGGGCCAACCCGTCCCCCGCGCCTGGACCGCGGAGTCCCTGCGGATCCGCACCGGCGAACTCACCCCCGCCCGGGGGCTCCTGTGGCGGCCGGGTCCGCACGGCACCTGGACGTACGGCGACACCGCCGCGGTGTGGGTCGCCCCTCGCCCGCGGCGCTGGGCGGTGCTCCTGCCCGCCGCACCGCGGGGCCCCCTGCGCGCCCCTTTCCGGGAGGCGGTCTTCGCCCGCTGACCTTTTGCGTCGTCAAGTCCCCGTTGCCTCCCGTTGTCGAAGCGGGGGTGGATGTGCCGCCCACCTGTCCGACGGCCGGCCGGCTGGAATGAGGCAGGCCGATCTTCGAAGCGGGGGTTCGGCATATCCAGCCTCGCCGGCGTCTGAGGCGCGGGGTCTGGGGCGGAGCCCCAGGGATCCCGGCTGCGCCGGGTCGGGCGGTGGGTCGCTTCGCTCGGACGGGTGTGCCCGGGGTCGGGGGTGTGGCTCGGTGGGGCCAAGGGGACCCGGGGTGTCCCGGCGGTACTCGGAGCGCGGCCCCTCCAAGATCGACGTACGGTGGGCCCGAAGTCACCGACCGCCGGTCCCGGCCGCGCGGAGGTTCCGGATGCGCATCCCGAACGAGGCGGCCCCCGGCGTGACCGGGCGGCACCCGACGGTTGCGCCGCGGAGCCCCGGCGCGGTCACCGGCGACCCGATCCCAGGGAGGTGGTGCGGGCATGGCCGGTTCCGGTACGACCCGCGCGGCCGTCACGCGCGGCCCGGCGGTGCGGACCGCCGGGCGCGCCGAGTCCGTCCGGTTCGCCGCGACCCGGGCGATCCCCTTCTTCGTCCGCGGCGTCCCCGGCGCCCGCCCGTCGTTCTCCGCCGAGACCCTGCGCGCCCTGCGCGACCGCCACGGCGGGGCGCCCGTCCTCGTACGCGGTCTGTCCGGAAGGGTGCTCGTCCTGCTGGACCGGCAGGACCTCGGGCAGTTCTACGCCGAGCCGGCCGCACCGGAGCCCGCCCCCGCGCTCGCGCCCGCACCTCCCTCCTGCGAGGCGCTGCGCACCGTGATCGCCGAGGAGGCCCGGCAGCTGGCGGCCGCCTCCTCCCTCGAACTGGTCCGGGTCCGCCACGCCGTGGCCCGCCTCGCCCGGCGGATCGCCCCCGGTGCGCCGGACGCCGCCGCCGTGCCCGGCCCCGGATACGAAGCCGAGGCGCCCGCCGGCCCGTTCGGCCGACTGCGCCGCCGGGGCGCGGGCCGCGAGTGGGCGGCCGCAGCCGACGGGCACGCCCGGGCCGGGCGCACCGCCCCGTACGCGGGCCCCGCGGCCCGCACCGAACCCTGGCTGCGGGCCGTGGACACCGTCCCCGGAACCCTGCTGCGCACCCTGCTCCTGCTCGGCACACACCCCGCCGAGCAGGACGCTGCGGCCGCAGAGGCCGCCGCCTGTACCGCCCCCGGGGAGCTGACGCGGCTGCGGGCCTGCGTCCTGGAGTCCCTGCGGCTCTACCCGGCCGTGCCCGAGCTGGTCCGGGTCACCCGTACCGAGACCGAATGGCGGGGCGTGCGCCACCCGGCGGGCACCTGCGTCCTGCTGCCCGCACACTTCCACCAGCGCGACCCGGTACACGTGCCCGCCGCGCACGTCTTCGTACCGGGGCGCTGGAAGACGCCCGGCGCGGACGAGGACCTCCGTATGTCCCCGTTCGGGCACGGCCCCGGCCGCTGCCCCGGCGACAGGCTCGGGCTGCTGATCACCACCGCGCTGTGCGCCGAGGTTTTGCGCCGCCGCCGCATCACCGGCGTCCGGCCGGTCCTCGATCCGCCCGGACCCCTGCCCGCGGTGCTCGACCCGCGCGGCATCCGGCTCACCCTCACGCGCCGCTGACGCATCCCACGTCGCCGACGCCACACACCCACCCTCCCCGTCACCGACCTTCCGCGAGGATTCCATGTCCGACGCCGCAACCTCCTCCGCGCCCGCCGATCCGGACGCAGACCTGCTGGGCGCCGTGTGCCGCGAACTCGCCGAGGCCGCCGATGCCGTTGCAGAGGCCGCCCGCTACGCCTCCGAGCTGGCTCTCGGACCGCGCTTCCCGTCCGGCGCCGCCGCCGCGACCGCGTCGGGCGGGCGTCCGGGGGCTTACCGCAGCCGCGGCCGCCCCGCGCGTCCCCGCCGCCCCGGGCGTCACGCGCGGCGCCGGCTCGCCCGCCGCACGCTGCTGCGCACCCTCACCGACCCGGCCGGCCTCGGCTGGGCCCCGCGCGGCCGCGGTGTCGCCAGGGCCGGCTGGCTCGCCGGGATCCTCACCGGCCGGGAGAGCCTCGCCGTCAGCCTCGCCGTCTGCGGGCTCAAGGCCCGCATCCGCACGGCCGGACTGGACCGGCCTGAGCTGCTGGCCGACCCGGACTGCGCGGCGATCGCGCGGGCGGTGGCCGAGGACCGGCAGGCCGCGGCCGTGCGGTCGTTCCGGCGGGTGATGCGGGAACAAGGGGCCGAGCGGGCCTTCGCCCTGCTGGCGCCGTCGTTCCCCGACCTCTTCGCGTGGAACGCGCTGACCGACGCGAACCCGTTCAACGACCACGCCGGCTGGCAGGTGGCCACCGGCCGGGCCGTTCCGGCCGCGCCGCTGGTGGGGCTCGGGGCCGCCGTCCGTGCCTTCCTCGACCGGGACAGGGGGCAAGGGCGGGGCCGCAAGCGCGCCCCCGCCGGGCCGCACCGCAGCCACCGGGGGTGCGTCCACACCATGGGCCTGCTGGGGACCGGTGGGCTGCTGCTCGTGCAGCCGTGGCGGAGCCGGTGAGCGCGGCCCCGCGGCTGGAGCCGCCGCGGCCGGACCCCGCCGAGGGCCTGCGGGCCCACGGCGCCACCCTGCAGGCCCATGCGGACCGGCTGCGCGAGGCCGCCGACGAACTGGAGCAGCAGGGGCCGCAGGCCGCCGCCTTCCGCGCCGAGGTCGCAGCCCTCGCCGACCGCTGCGCCACCGCCGCGGACGGCCTGACCCTGGCCGCGGCCCGCCTCCAGGAACGGTGACCCCAGCCTTCCGAAGCCGGGCTTCCCGGGGCGCTGCCCCGGACCCCGCGCCTCAGGCGCCGGCGAGGCCGATGCGGCCCAGCTCCCGCTTCGTAGGGGGTGGGACGGCTGCCCGGCCCGGGGCCTGAACATGGGTGGGGCTGGGTGGGCGGAGCCTGCGCCTCGAAGCCCAGCCGACTTGGCCGCCCCGCGAGCCGCGGGTCCGGCACCTCCAGCGCCGCCTGCGTTCGAGTGGGGTCCGCCGGACGGAGTCTGGGGGAGTGCCGGGCGGAGCCGGGCTTTCCGGGGCGCTGCCCCGGACCCCGCGCCTCAAGCGCCGGCGAGGCTGGTGCGGCCCAGCTCCCGCTTCGTACGGTGTGGGACGGCTGCCCGGTTCGGGGCCTGAACGCGGGTGGGGCTGTGCGGGTCCCCCGACGGACTCTGGGGGAGGGGCTGGGCGGAGCCCGATGCCTGGCCGGAGCCGGGTTTTCCGGGGCGCTGCCCCGGACCCCGCGCTTCAAGCGCCGGCGAGGCTGGTGCGGCGCAGCTCCCGCTTCGTACGGTGTGGGACGGCTGCCCGGTTCGGGGCCTGAACGCGGGTGGGGCTGTGCGGGTCCCCCCGGACGGACTGTGGGGAGGGTTTGGGCGGAGCCCGATGCCTGGCCGGAGCCGGGTTTTCCGGGGCGCTGCCCCAGACCCGCGCCTCAAGCGCCGGTGAGGCTGGAAGTGCCGGCCCTCGGCTCCCGCATGGGCGGCTGCCCCCGCTGACTTTCAGCGGCGGCGTAGCCAGCCTCCGGTGGCCAGGGACGTCAGGGCCTGGGCCGTGGTGGTCCGCGGGGAGCCGGAGACGTCGATCGTGACGCCCGCCTCGTCGGCCTCGAGCGGCTCCAGCACGGCGAACTGCGAGTCCAGGAGGGACGGCGGCATGAAGTGGTCCGCACGGGCAGACATGCGGCGCTCGATCAGCGCCCGCTCCCCGGTGAGGTGGACGAACACCGCGTCGGGCGCAGCCGACCGCAGCCGGTCCCGGTAGGCACGCTTCAGCGCGGACGAGGACACCACTGCCCCCTGCCCCGGCGGCCGCCCCCGCAGCCAGTCGCCGATCGCGTCGAGCCACGGCCACCGGTCGTCGTCGTCCAGCGGGATGCCGGCTGACATCTTGGCGACGTTGGCCGCCGGATGGAAGGCGTCGCCCTCCGCGTACGGGACGCCGAGCGCGTCCGCGAGCAGCCGGCCCACGGTGGTCTTGCCCGTGCCGGTCACGCCCATCACCACCAAAACCCGCCCGTCGCCGCCCAGTTCGTGGTCGTAGTCGACGTCCTGCTCCGACCCTCTCACCGTTCCCGCCTCACCATCGCCCATCGCACGCCGTTCGACACGGGCCGCCCCCACGCAGTGGCAACCCGACCCGGAACCTCTCCTTCACTACAGTCTGATCATGAAGTTCTTCCGATCGAAGTCCGCCGACGCACCCGACCCGCACCTCACCGCCCTGACCGTCCGACAGGCCGACCACCTGCGCGAGCTGGTGGGCCACTGGCACGCCGCGCGCGGCGAGCAGGTCACCGTAGCCGGTGACACCCTCCGCGCCCCCGACGGCACCTCCGCCCTGTATAACCTGGCCGAGTTCGTCCGGCGTGCCGACCCGCGCGACTGGCCCCGGATCGTGGACCGCCACTTCACCGCCCTCGCCTCCGCCCGCGCGGCAGCCGAGCAGCCGGCCGCCCCCGACGACGTCCTGCGCCGCGCCTACCTGCGGCTCATACCCGACGACGCCCTCCCGCCGGAGGCAGCGGCCTCGTTCAGCTACGTGCGCCCCGTCGCGACCGGCCTCGCGCAGGCCCTCGCGCTGGACCTCCCGGACTCGGTGCGGCTCCTCGACGACAAGGACGTCGCCGCCATCGGCCTGGACGCGCTGCGTGCCGCCGGGCGCACCAACCTGGTCAACGAGCCCGCCACGTACGAGGCCACGACCACCCCGAGCGGCGGGCAGGTGCACATCCTGTCGGGTGATTCCCTCTTCGTCGCGAGCAAGGCCCTGGTCCTCGACGAGGTCGTCCGATCCGTCACGGGACGGGAACTGCCTGACGCCGGCGCCCTGTTCACCGTGCCCAGCCGGGGGTACCTCGTCTTCCACCCGCTGGCGGACCACCACGTCCAGGGCGCCGTCAACGACCTGGCCGCCTTCGGCCTCGGCGCGTACCAGGACAATCCCGGCCCGCTCTCGCCCCGCCTGTACTGGTGGCACCAGGGCACCGTGACCTGCCTGACCCGCATCGACGACGCCACCCGGTCCTTCTCGATCGAACCGCCCGAGGAACTCCTCGCCGTGATGCGGCGCCTGGTCGCCTCCGGGCCGGCGGCCTGAAGTCCCCGCCTGCGGCGGGCCGTGGTGCCTGCCGCAGGCGGACCGGGTACCCCCGTGCCCCGTCCGAACGACTGCGGATCGCGGCCGGCACCGAACCCCTGGTCCCGGAGACTCTCGTGGAGGGTGATGCTCCTGCCCCTGGCGGGGACGAGTGGGGCTGCCGTGAGGTCGGTCAGCCGCGCGACAGGGAGTTTTCGCCAACGGGGCGGGCTCCGGGCCCTCCATGCTCTTGACGCAGTGAGGTGGCCGAGATGACCGTCGAGCATGCGATCAAGCGGGAAGCCGAAGCGACCGCCCTCCGGGACTGAAGACCTCATCCTGCGCCTGTACCGGCCCACTCCGACGTCATCTCCGGCGTCTGGCGCTGCCCGGGCGTTCTCAGGACCGCTTGACGTCCGAGCCCGGGGTGTCGGGGCCGGCGAAGTGGAAGGGGACGCCGAGGCGCTCGGCCAGGGCGCGGCCCGCCCGGGCCGCGGCGGCCGCCGACGGGTGGCGGCCGCCGGCGGACGCCCCTTCGCCGAGGTACCGCACCGCCGTGCCGCGATGGAGGGTGGCGAGGTGGTGCTCCCCGGCGGGCCCGGCCGTGAGGGCCAGCAGGACCGTGAACCAGTCGTGCACGGTGTCGCCGTCCCACACCGCCTCCACCGCCACGACACGGCCGGGGCAGCCGGAGGCGAGGGCGGCCAGCGATTCCACGTCGAGGGGGCTCTCGGGCGTACGGGCGACCCGGTCGCCGTGGTGCACGAAGCGCTCGTGCACGACCAGCTCGGCGTCGTGCAGCCCGATGCCGCGGGCCCGGCAGGCCTGCCGGACGAGGCGGACCGCCTGCATGCGGGAGTCCTGGAGCACGTACCCGTCGACCTGCTCCCGGATCCCGGCCGGCAGCAGCTCCCACCACCCGTCCGGGGTGATTTCGTTCATGTCGCCCATGGGGCGTCACCCTAGGCGGGGCGCGGCGGCGGGCCGAGCGAATAATCAGGTCGCGGCGGGTGCCGGCACGGCGACCGGCATCACCAGCGTGGTGAAGGTGCCCTGGTCGGCGGAGCGGACAAGGACCGGCCGGGCCGGGGCCGCCGGGACCTCCAGGAGGGCGTCCGGGCCGACCGCGGTTTCCCGGGCGGCGGCCGGCACGGCCGGTCGAAGCCGAGCAGCACCGGCTCGGCCTCCTCCCGTACGGCGGCCGGCTCGGCGGCGGCCACGAGCAGCCGGTCGCGCCCCAGTTCCACCCGTACGGCCGCGGTGTCGCCGCAACGGCCCTTCGCGCCCCGCACCCACCGGCACCCTTGTCGACTTTGACGCCGCTTGAAGGTCAAGTGCGGTCAGCCGGGGGTCGCCCCGGCAGCAGTCCCGCCTTCTCCCGCGGACCGTCGCGGTGTGGTCTGCTGGACCGACCAGCGGTTGCCGTCGGGGTCGGCGAAGTAGACGAACGAGCCCCACGGCATGTCCTCGATGCCGGTCACCTCGACGCCCCGCGCCTTGAGGTCCGCGTACGCCTCCTCGATGTCCGTGACGACGACCTGGAGGTTGTCCAGCGATCCCGGGGCCATCCGGGTGAGTCCCCTGCCCAAGGCGATCGAGCACGCGGATCCGGGCGGGGTCAGCTGGACGAAGCGGATGTCCTCGCTCACGGTGACGTCGTGGTCGGCGTGGAAGCCGACCCGCTCGTAGAAGGCCTTGGCGCGGTCGACGTCGCCGACGGGGACGGCGACCAGCTCCAGCTTGATGTCCATCGGTTGCTCCACGTGCTCGGTGCAGGGGCCTTCCGGCATCATGCGCCCGCGGCCGGTACGGCGCCGTTCGGCGCATCGGCGTCCGAGGCGGCGTCCGGGGTCCGCCCGCCCTGGGCGAACTGGGTCCGGTACAGCTCCTCGTACCGCCCGCCCGCGGCCAGCAGCGCGGTGTGCGTGCCGCGCTCCACGATCCTGCCGTCCTCGACGACGAGGATCAGGTCCGCCGCCTGCACGGTGGACAGCCGGTGCGCGATGACCACCGCGGTCCGGCCCGCGAGGGCCTCGCCGAGCGCCTCCTGCACCGCCGCCTCCGAGGTGGAGTCCAGGTGGGCGGTGGCCTCGTCCAGGATCACCACGCGCTGGCGGGCCAGCAGCAGCCGGGCGATGGTCAGCCGCTGCCGCTCACCGCCCGAGAGGCGGTAGCCGCGTTCGCCGACGACGGTGTCCAGGCCGTCGGGCAGCGAGGCGACGAGCCCGTCCAGCCGGGCGCGGCGCAGCGCCTCCCAGAGCTCCTCCTCGCTCGCCCCGGGCCGGGCCAGCAGCAGGTTGGCCCGTACCGACTCGTGGAACAGGTGGCCGTCCTGGGTGACCATGCCGAGCGTGTCGCGGATCGAGTCGGCCGTCAGGTCGCGTACGTCGACACCGCCGAGGCGGACCGCGCCCGCATCGGCGTCGTACAGGCGGGGCAGCAGCTGGGCGATGGTCGACTTCCCGGCGCCGGACGAGCCGACGAGGGCGACCACCTGCCCGGGCTCGGCCCGGAACGACACCTCGTGCAGCACCTGCGTGCCGCCGCGGGCGTCGAGGGTGGCGACCTCCTCCAGCGAGGCGAGCGAGACCTTGTCGGGGGAGGGGTAGCCGAAGGAGACCCGGTCGAACTCGACGGAGACCGGCCCGTCCGGGACCCGCCGGGCGTCGGGCTTCTGCGCGATGAGCGGCTTCAGGTCGAGGATCTCGAAGACCCGCTCGAAGCTGACGAGGGCGCTCATCACCTCGACGCGGGCGCCGGCGAGGGCGGTCAGCGGGGCGTACAGCCGGGTCAGGAGCAGGGCCAGGGCGACGACGTTGCCCGCGTCCAGGGTCCCGCGCAGGGCGTAGTACCCGCCGAGCCCGTAGACGAGGGCGAGGGCGAGCGCCGAGACCAGGGTGAGCGAAGTGATGAACGCCGACTGGGCCATGGCGGTGCGGATGCCGATGTCGCGGACCCGGCCCGCCCGGGCCGCGAACTCGGCGGACTCGTCGGCGGGCCGCCCGAACAGCTTGACCAGAGTGGCGCCGGGCGCGGAGAACCGCTCCGTCATCTGCGTGCCCATGGCTGCGTTGAGCGCGGCCGCCTCGCGCTGGAGCGCCGCCATCCGCGCTCCCATGCGGCGGGCCGGCAGGACGAACACCGGCAGCAGGACGAGGGCGAGCAGGGTGATCTGCCAGGAGATGCCGAGCATCACGGCCAGCGTCAGCAGCAGGGTCACGGTGTTGGCGACGACCCCGGAGAGGGTGTTGCTGAAGGCCCGCTGGGCCCCGATCACGTCGTTGTTGAGCCGGCTGACCAGGGCGCCGGTCCGGGTACGGGTGAAGAAGGCGACCGGCATCCGCTGCACGTGGTCGAAGACGGCCTTGCGCAGGTCCAGGATCAGGCCCTCGCCGAGCGTGGCGGACAGTTTGCGGGTCAGCAGCCCGAGCCCGGCCTCCGCGACCGCGATTCCCGCGATGAGCAGGGCGAGGCGGACGACGGTGGAGCTCGCGCGGCCGTCGACGATCGCGGTGACGACCCGGCTGGCGAGCACCGGGGTGGCCACCGCCAGCAGGGCGGTCACGACGCTGAGCAGCAGGAAGAACGCCAGCTCCCGTCGGTGGGGGCGGGCGAAGGCGGCGACGCGGCGCAGGCTCGCCCGGGAGACCGGGCGCCGCTCCTGCTGGGCGTTGATCGCGCTGTGCAGCGAGGTCCAGGCGGTGACTTCCATGTCCATGGCCGAAACGCTAAGACCTCAACCAATGTCGAGGTCAAGGGCGGCGGCGAAGTACCAGCCGCCGGGGAGGTGTTGTCCGAAGCGCCGTGCGATAGATTCGGCCGTTCCGGCTCCTCCCACCGGCTGACCCCCGACCCCGCGAAGACAGGCTTTTCGATGAGCGACATCGTCAACGGACTCGGCCGCACCAGCGCCTACGGTGCCTTGGGGCTGGTGCTGCTGGTCCTCGGGATCGTCCTGGTGGACGTGCTGACGCCGGGGAAGCTCCCGAAGCAGATCTGGGAGGAGCGCAACCGCAATGCGGCCGTGACGCTCAGCTCGGCCCTCCTCGGCGTCGGCGGCATCGTGTTCACCTCGATCTGGACCACGTACCAGGACTTCGGCAAGGGCCTGCTGTCCACCGCGGCCTTCGGCCTGCTCGGCCTGGTCCTGATGGCGGTGGCCTTCCTGGTGCTGGACTGGGTGACCCCGGGCCGGCTCGGTGCCATCGTCGTCGACCCCGAGCCGCACCCGGCGGTCTGGGTCACCGCCTGCTGCAACCTGTCGGTGGCCGCGATCGTCGCGGCCTCGATCGCCTGATCCCGGGCCGGGGCCGCAGGTCCTCCCGGCACGCCGCTCACCGCTCACGCCAGGCCCAGGGCGAACACCGCGAACCCCGCCGCGAGCAGCCCCGCGGCGGTACGCCGCACCGCCGTCGCCCGGGTCCACGGCTCCTCGAACCGCCGCGCGTGGCGGGCGATGCCCACCAGCAGCACCGCGAACACCGGCAGCCACGCCAGCCGTGCCGCGATCCACAGCGGGCTGTCCGGCGCCGTCGTCAGCCCCGGCACCGGACCCAGGAACGAGCCGGGCACGGCCGCGGCCAGCATGGCGCTCTGGTGCCAGCACAGAATCGTCATCGCGCACAGGTTCACCACCACCACCGGCGCCCACAGCAGCGGCCGGGCGAGCAGCCGCGCCAGCCGCTCCCGCAGCAGCATCGCCGCGCCCGACTGCGCCGCGGCCAGGGCCAGGACCAGCAGCGACGGCGGGTGCGAGTTGGTCCGCGCCTCGCCCGGTACGCCGACCATCGATGCCGGGTAGTGGAAGACCAGCAGCAGGACGGCGAACAGCAGGGCCCCGCCCGCCAGCAGCAGCCAGGCCCCGCGCCGCCCGATCCGCCGCTCGCCCCACGCCACGCCCAGCTGGTACGCGAACAGCCACCCCGGCAGGATGTTCACCGCCGCCAGCCAGGACGGCACCGCGTCGGCGTACGGCCCGTAGCGCAGGAGGTCCACCACCGCGACCGAGGCGAGCAGCGGCGCCGCCGCCCACCCGCCGAGGCGCCGCGCCGCCCGTACGCAGCAGGGCGTCAGTGCGGTGACCACCAGGTACACCCCGACGAACCACAACGGCTGCACCACCAGGGTCGCCCCGGTCCGCAGCGTGGCCTCCGGCACCCCAGCCGCGTACAGCACCGGCGCGGCCAGCGCCCACACCGCCGTGACCCCGAGCACCGGCCGGCCCAGCCGGGCGGCCCGGCCCTTCAGCCAGGCGGCGGCGGACCCCTTGCGGCGGTGGCAGGAGAGCACCGAGGCGTACCCGCCGACCAGGAAGAAGATGCCGAGCATCTGCAGCACCCAGCTCGCCGGGGCCAGCGCCCCGAAAGTCGACAGCGGGCTCGCGTTGTGCAGGCCGCCGGCCGGGTCCAAGGTGAACCCGCCGAGCAGCCAGTGGCCGGTGGGAACGGCGAGCAGGGCCAGGGCGCGCAGCCCGTCGACGGCCCGGTCCCGATGGGCGGGGGTGCGCGCGTCGATCCGGTCGGCGGTCCGCCGCAGGGCGGCAAGGGCACCCGGAGCGGCAGCCCCGGCCGGGGCGGTCGGGGCCCCCGTGGCGGCCGCGGCGCTCATCGGGCCTCGCCCTTCGCGATCGCGGCGAAAGCCGCCAGCGACCGGGTGCCCGGCACGAGGTATCCGGTGTGCCCGCGGACGTCGTCGGCGGGGACCCGCCGGGCCCCGAAGCCGGCCGATACCGGGTCGGCGCCGTGGCCGAGCCCGGCGAACTCCACGTTCGGCACGTCGGCGATCCAGTCCGAGGGCCCGCGGGCCGCCCACACGCGGGCGCGGGTGTGCAGGCCGGCGGCCGTGCCGGCGCGCAGGCCGGGGGAGCCGAAGACCACCATGTCGGTGGCATCGGTGTTGCGGGCCGCGAGGGCGACCACCACCGAGCCGTAGCTGTGGCCGAACAGCACCGGATCGGGGGCGCCGACCGCGTCGAGCCCCTGCGTGAACCGGGCGAGGCGGACCGCGCCCGCCTCCGCCAGCCGGCCGCCGGCCGCGTCCCAGCCCACCCCGACCGGGGTGGTGTAGCCGGTCCACGCCACCACGGCGGTGTCCGCGCCGGCCGCCCGCTGCAGCGACCGGGCCATCCCCGCCGGCCCGGTGTACGGGGCGCGCGGGGCGTCGTACGAGGCCGCGTCGCTGTCCGAGCCCGGTACGACCACCGCGACGTGCGCCGCCCGCCCCAGGTCCCCGAACACCTCGGCGACCTGCCCCCGCCCGCGGGGGTCGAAGGCGAGGATCTGCCGCTGCGGCGAGGCCAGCGCGGCGAAGCGGGGCTGCCCGCTCGCCAGGACGGCCAGCCGGTTGGCCTCGTACCGCAGAGCCACCGGGGCCCCGTCCAGATTGCCGACGACCTGCGGGTGGAGCCATACGAGCTCCTGCCGGGCCGCCTCGTCCAGCCCGGCGAAGAACCGGGCCACCTCGTACGCGGACGCGGTCGCCGGATCGGGCAGCCGCTGCCCGGACACCGTGGCGGCCCGCCACTCGGCCGTGCCCGGCGGCGGCCCGGTGACCGCCTCCTGCCCGTCGCCCGAGGCCCATCCCGCGGTCCCCGCCACCACCGCCACCGCCAGCGCGGCCGTGGCCAGTGCCCTCCCCAAGCGGCCCATCCGCCCTCTCCTCTCCTCGTGACGCCGAGGAAGGTAGGAAGGAGGTGCCTGCGCACACGTCGGACCGGGGAGCCAAGCCCGATGTCATACCGGGGTAGGGGGTGGAGGAGATCCCCGGGCGAGGGCGGGCGGGGGCGGGCGCGGGGCCGCGGTGCCGGGGTGCTGCGGAGTACCGGCCTCCGCTCAGGGGCTGTCGCCCGGCCGGACCAGCCCCGCCTCGTACGCGAAGATCACGGCCTGGGCCCGGTCGCGCAGGTCCAGCTTGGCCAGCACCCGCCCGATGTGCGTCTTCACCGTCTGCTCGGCCACGACGAGTCGCGCAGCGATCTCCTGGTTCGACAGCCCGCGCGCGATCAGCTCCAGCACCTCGGTCTCCCGCGGGGTCAGGCCGTTCAGCCGCAGCGCCGGATCCTTGCGCGGCGCGGGCCGCTGCTGCACGAAGTCCGCGATCAGCCGCCGGGTCACCGAGGGCGCCAGCAGCGCCTCGCCCGACGCGACGATCCGCACCGCCGCGATCAGGTCGGCCGGCGGGGCGTCCTTCAGCAGGAAACCGGAGGCGCCGGCGCGCAGCGCCTCGTACACGTAGTCGTCGATGTCGAAGGTGGTCAGCATCAGCACCTTCGGCCGGTGCAGCACACCGGGCGGCGGGTCCAGGATCTGCCGGGCCGCACTCAGCCCGTCCAGCTCCGGCATCCGCACGTCCATGAGCACCACGTCGGGACGGGCCGACCGGGCGACCTCCACCCCCTGCCGCCCGTCCGGAGCCTCCCCCACCACATCGATGTCGGCCTGCGCGGACAACAGGGCGGCGAACCCCGCCCGCACCATGGCCTGGTCATCGACGATGATCACTCGGATGGTCAACTGGCTTCCTCGGTCGGCTCGTCCAGGGACAGGCGGGCGGCGACCCGGAAGCCGCCGTCGGGCAGCGGACCGGCATCGAGCGTCCCGCCCGTCAACCGTACGCGCTCGCGCATCCCGACCAGCCCGTGCCCCGTGCCGCCCGAGCTCTCCAACGCCGGAACCTCGCCCGCGGCAGGGCCGTTGACCACCAGCACGAGCACCTCCCGCTCGTCGTACGTCACCGACACCCGCGTCCGCGCCCCCGGCGCGTGCCGCACCACGTTCGCGAGGGCCTCCTGCACGATCCGGTACGCCGACAGGTCCACCGCCGGCGGCGCCGCCTTCTGCGCCCCCGCCGCCAGCGACAACTCCACCGGCTGTCCCGCCCGTACGGTCGCCTCCACCAGCTGCGGGATCCGGCCGATGCCCGGCTGCGGGGCCAACTCGCCGCCGCCGGCCGCCTGCGCGCCGATTCCGCCGTTGGCCCCTTCGCCGCGCAGGACCGTCAGCAGCCGCCGCATCTCGCCCAGCGACTCCCGGGCGCCGGCCGCGATCGCCGCGAACTCCTCGCGCACCGGCTCCGCCATCCCCGGCAGCCGGTACGGCGCCGAGTCCGCCTGCACCGTGATCACCGACATGTGGTGCGCCACCACGTCGTGCAGCTCCCGCGCGATCCGCGCCCGCTCCTCCAGCAGGGTGCGCCGGGCCCGCTCGGCCTCGCTGATGCTCTCCTGCTCGGCGATCCGCTGCTGTGCATCGCCGATGCCGCGCAGCGACCCCGTCACGGCGAGGAACGCCCCGCTCAGCACGAACAGCAGCCCGACGGTGTTCGTCACCCCGCCCGGCTCGAAGAACCCCAGCACCGTCCCGACCGCGCCGGTCGCCAGCCACACCCCGACCAGGGTCCGGACCGACTCGCGCAGCCCCAGGCAGATCATCAGCACCAGGTAGCCGACGATGGTCATCGGCGGCCACGGCCAGCTGTGCCCCGCCACCGCATCGGCCTGGAGCAGCACCAGTGCCCCCGCCGTGTCCGCGCCCAGCACCAGCGCCCACGCGGACAGCGGGCGGGTCACCGCCAACAGCAGCGGCACGGTCTGCGCCACGCCCAGCGCCCCCGCCCAGCCGCCGCCCGCGCGGTAGTCGTTGGTCAGCACGGCGATCGTCACCGGCACCAGCGTCACCACGAAGACGGCGACGACGGCGTACGGCAGCATCCGCTGCCAGGCCTTCGGCGCCTGCGCGAACAGCGGCTCCCCGGGCCGGGCGGGCGAGCGCAGCACCGCACCCAGCCGGCTCGGCGCACGGGTCCCGGGCGCGGGGTCGGTCGTCTCGGGCCGGGTTCGGGAGCGGGTTCGGAGGCGGGGGCGGCCGGGGGCCGGTGTGGCGGGCTCGGGCTCGTCGCGATCGCTCATGATCGACCAGAGTAGGCGCCGCGACGGCCGCCCGGGCCGGTACGGGTAGGCTGCCGGGGTCCGACGCGACGGGGGGAACGGGGAAGATGGACGGGGCCGCCGCGCTCGAGAAACTGGTGCCGGTGCTCGCGGCGTTCGGCGGCGGGGTCCTGCTGGCGCGCCGCAAGGTCGTACCCGCGGAGGCCTCCAAGGCCTTCGCCGACTACGCCTTCCTGTTCGCCGTCCCCTGCTACCTCTTCGGCAACATCTACGCGAGCGACCTCGGCGCCCTGTTCGACTGGCGGGCCATCGGCGGCTACACCGCTGCCGCCGCCCTCGCCGTGGCCGTCCTGGTGTGCGCCTCGACCGCGTACGGCGTACGGGAGCCGCGTGCGGTCGCGCTGCGCGTGATGGCCGGAGTCCAGGTGAACACCGCCTACTTCGCCGTGCCGGTGTTCATCACCGTCTTCGGGACCGCCGCGCCGATCTTCCCCGTCCTGCTCTTCCAGGTCTGCGTCCTGTCCCTCGTCGTCATCGCCATCATGGAACTCGGCCGGGCGGGGGCCGGGGCCGGCAGTCCGGGACAGCGGCTGCGGCGCGCCCTCACCGCCTCGCTCACCACCCCGCTCGTGCTCGCGTGCAACGCCGCGATCCTGCTCAACCTGGTGTCCGTGCACGTGCCGCGGGTGGTGCTGGACGGGGCCGCGTTCGTGGGGGACAGCGCCTCGCCGGTCGCCCTGTTCGCCCTCGGGCTCCACCTCGGCGGCCTCGGGCTGGACGTCCGCGGCACCACCCGCGAGGAGCTGGCCCTCATCGGGTTCAAGTGCCTGGCCTTCCCGCTGCTGACGTGGGCGGTGTGCGGGGTGGCCTTCGGGGTACGGGGGGAGTGGCTGGCGTACCTGGTCCTGATCGCGGCCATGCCGACGCCGCAGAACCTGTTCATCTTCGCCCAGCGGTACGACGTCGGGGTGGACCTTTCGGCCTCCCTGGTGATCAAGAGTTCCGTCGTTTCGCTCCTGCTGATCCCCGTCTGGCTGCAGACTGTTGCCTCATGATCACATCAACGGGGAAATCGACGGGGAACACCGCCGCGGGTGCGGCAGCCGGGGCGGGCGTCACGCTGGGGCTGCTGGCCGCGTGGGCCGTGCACGACACGGAGGAAGCGCTGACCGTGGGGGCTTGGTCCCGCAAGCGGGTTCCGGTGCTGCAGGCACGGCATCCGCGGGTGCCGGAGCGGGTGTGGCGGAGCCTGGGGGCGGTCGGCGGGCGGGAGTTCACCGCCGCGGCCGCCGTCGTGGGGCTGGTGGTGGGGGCGGCTGCCGCCGACGGGTACCGCACGGGTGGGCGGTCCGCGTTCTACCAGGCCTCGCTGAACGCCTTTGGGTTGCACGGGCTCGTCCACCTCGGGCAGGCGGCCGCCACCCGGGGCTACACCCCCGGCGTGGTCACCTCGCCGCTGCTCGTCGTCCCGTTCACGGTGTGGGCGCGGGGGCGGCTGCGCCGCGCGGGGGTGCTGCGCCCGACCCGGCCGCGCGATGCGGTGGTGGGCCTCGCTGTGGCCGCCGCCACGGCCGCCGCCGGGCATGCGGCGTCCCGCCGCCTCCTGGGCCGCCGCCGCTGACCGGGGCGGGCGGGCCTCGCCCTGACCGGCGCCACCCGGCCGAGGCCCGCTGACCGGGCCCGTGCGGCTGCGCCGCCACGACGGTCCCCCGACGGCGCCCGGACGGGCCCCGCTGCGCGGAGCCCGTGGCCCGCCGGCCGGGCCGAGGCCCCGCTGCGCGGAGCCCCTGGTCCAGGGCCGAGCCGAGGCCCCGCTGCGCGGAGTGCCTCCCCGCCCCGCCCTTTCACCGTTTTCAGGGCTCCGCCCCGACCCCTCGAAGCCGAGGTCGGCAAAATCCAGCCTCGCCGGCGCCCGCGACCCAGCCCATCGCTGTCGCAG
>NZ_JBEYXK010000108.1:0-22195 GCF_040645035.1 Streptomyces sp. NPDC046876
ACGCATGAACGATCGCATGGTGTGGATCGACTGCGAGATGACCCCCAAACCCCGCGCCTCAAACGCCGGCGAGGCTGAAATTGCCGGACCCCGGCGGGGCGGGGAAGGGAGGTGTCGGCGGGGTTACGGTAGGCCGCGGAAGGCGCGGAGCCGCCGGTACGCCTCCAGGCCGTCCGGCACCCACGGCCACCCCCCGTCCGCGACCCGCGCCGCCAGTTCCTCCTCGGAGAGCCAGGCGTGCCACGCCACCTCCGACTCCTGCGGCCGCACCGGCGCATCGCAGCGCACCTCGTGCACGTACGACCACCACGCCCCGCCGGGGCCCTCGTACAGGAACTTGAACAGCGGTTCCGGCTGCGCCAGCCCGTCCACCCCGAGCTCCTCCCCGGCCTCCCGCAGCGCGGCCTCGGCATAGCCCTCCCCGGCGCCGAGGACCCCGCCCACGAACATGTCGTAGTGGGAGGGGAAGACCAGCTTCGACGCGGTCCGCCGGTGCACGAAGATCCGCCCGGCCGCGTCCCTGGCCTGCACGAACACGCACCGGTGGAGCAGCCCGCGGGCATAGACCTCGCCGCGCGGCGCCTGCCCGGTCACCCGGTCGTCGCGGTCCACCACGTCCAGCACTTCGTCAGCAGCACTCACACGGTTCATCCAACCACCGCCATTGACCGGTTACCGCTCCGTAGCCAAGGATCTGCCCCACAGCCGACCGGAGGGGGCAGTTGCGCATGACGTACGACGCAGACGTGATCGTGATCGGGGCGGGGCTCGCCGGGCTGGTGGCCACCGCCGAGCTCGTCGACGCCGGCCGCACGGTGATCCTGCTCGACCAGGAGCCCGAGCAGTCCCTCGGCGGCCAGGCGCACTGGTCCTTCGGCGGCCTGTTCTTCGTCGACTCGCCCGAGCAGCGCCGGATGCGGATCAAGGACAGCCATGCGCTCGCCCTCCAGGACTGGTTCGGCACCGCCGGCTTCGACCGCGAGGAGGACGCCTGGCCGCGCCGCTGGGCCGAGGCGTACGTCGACTTCGCGGCCGGCGAGAAGCGGTCCTGGCTGCACGCCCGCGGGGTCCGCTTCTTCCCGGTGGTCGGCTGGGCCGAACGGGGCGGCTACGACGCCCTCGGCCACGGCAACTCCGTGCCCCGCTTCCACATCACCTGGGGCACCGGCCCCGGCCTGGTCGAGCCGTTCGAGCGCCGCGTCCGCGCCGGGGCGGCCCGGGGCCTGGTGCAGCTGCGGTTCCGCCACCGCGTCACCGGGCTGTCCCGCACCGGCGGAGCCCTGGACACGGTCACCGGTGAGATCCTGCGGCCCTCCGCCGCCGTACGCGGCACCGCGAGCAGCCGCGAGGCGGTCGGGGCCTTCTCGCTGCGGGCCCAGGCGGTGATCGTGACCAGCGGAGGCATCGGCGGCAACCACGACCTCGTGCGCGAGCAGTGGCCGGCCCGCCTGGGCACCCCGCCGCAGCGGATGCTCTCCGGGGTCCCGGCGCACGTGGACGGCCTGATGCTGGGCATCGCCGAGGACGCCGGCGCCCGCCACATCAACAAGGACCGGATGTGGCACTACACCGAGGGCATCGAGAACTGGAACCCGATCTGGGCCCGGCACGGCATCCGCATCCTGCCCGGCCCCTCGTCGCTCTGGCTCGACGCCACCGGCCGGCGGCTCCCCGTGCCGCTCTTCCCCGGCTTCGACACCCTCGGCACGCTCGAACACATCATGCGGACCGGCCACGACCACACCTGGTTCGTCCTGAACGAGCGCATCATCGGCAAGGAGTTCGGCCTGTCCGGCTCCGAGCAGAACCCCGACCTCACCGGCCGGTCCGTCCGCGAGGTCATCGACCGGGCCCGACAGGCGGTGCCCGGGCCGGTCAGGGCGTTCATGGAGCACGGCGCCGACTTCGTCGTCGAGCGGGACCTGTCCGCCCTGGTGCGCGGCATGAACGCGGTCACCAAGGAGGACCTGCTCGACGAGGAGACCGTCCGCCGGGAGCTCACCGCCCGCGACCGGGAGATCGCCAACCCGTTCACCAAGGACCTCCAGGTCACGGCCATCCACGGCGCCCGCAAGTACCTCGGCGACCGGCTCGTCCGCACCGCCGCCCCGCACCGCATCCTGGACCCGAAGGCCGGCCCGCTGATCGCCGTACGGCTGTCGATCCTGACCCGCAAGTCCCTCGGCGGACTGGAGACCGACCTGTCCTCCCGGGTCCTGACCGACTCCGGCGACCCGCTGCCCGGCCTGTACGCGGCCGGGGAGGCGGCCGGGTTCGGCGGCGGCGGCGTCCACGGCTACCGGGCGCTGGAGGGCACCTTCCTCGGCGGCTGCATCTTCTCGGGCCGCGCGGCCGGCCGCGCCGCCGCCGCGGCGGTGGCCTGACGGGCCGCGGCCCTTCCGGCCCCGCCGGCGTTTCAGGAGACGGCGCGGGCGAGCCGCTCCACGACCCGGAACCGCTCCGCCACGACCAGGGTGTCGTCGTCGACGGTGTACTCCGGGTCGCCCAGCGCCTCCCGGACCGGATCGCTGTGCCAGAAGCGCTCGTGCGAGGCGCGCCATTCGGCCACCGACGCGTATCCCTCCCCCTCGTCCAGCGCGTGCCGGAGGTCCACGTCCGCGAGCCGGAGGACCTTCACGTCCGTCACCTCCACCACCGCCAGGGCCCGCTCCCGCGAGTCCACCAGCACCGCCCGGTCGCCCGGTGCGGGCAGCGGCTCGCCGTCGGCCTCGTACTGGGGCAGCAGCCCCGTCGTCGCGGTCTTCGCGCCGCTCAGCACCGCGGCCACCAGTTGGTCGCGCAGCGGCCCGGGGAAGCCGAGCAGGTACGGCGGGAGGTCTTCGTACGTCGTCATGCGCCCACCCTACGACCGGCACCCGAACCCCCACCGAACCGGAACGAATCGCTCAACAACCGCCCCTTCCCGACCAGTTGAAACGCGCCACCCGGCGGACCGGACCTTGACGCGGAGCTGCGCCTACCGGTTTGCTGTGCGTGATCATCCCTGTCGTCCCCGTCATGCCGTCCGCCCGCGCCCGTGTCCCGCGCCCGTGTCCTGGAGGGAAAACCGCGGATGTCCCCGCCTCCGCCGCCCCTCGGCCGCGCCCGCAAGCGGGACGCCCAGCTCTTCGACCCGGCCCTGTGCGACACGGAACTGGTCGACGTCCGCTCCCAGTTCACCCAGGGCCGGTGGGCCAAGGCCCGAGCCCTCCTCGCCGGCACCGGCGACGACTGGGACCGCCGCGGCCACCGCGTCGTCGTCCTCGCCGAGACCCCGGCCGCCACCGCCTGGGCCCGCGAATGGCTGCTCGCCGAACCCGACAGCGCCGACGCCGCCACCCTCCTCGCCTGCGCCGCCGTCTTCACCGCCCTGCGCCGCAAGGGCACCCCCGAAGCCGCCGAGGAGGCCTGCCGGCGGGCCGCCGCGCTGCTCCCCGCCGACCCCACCCCCTGGCTCGGCCTGCTCATGCTCTCCCGCGCCTTCGGCAGCGCGGAGGAGTTCAGCCGCCACTTCGACCAGGTCCGGGCCCGCCACCGCGAGCACCACCACGCCCACCACCTGATGGTCGCCCGCCTCGCCGAGCACGCCCCCGCCTCCGGCCACGACCCGCTCCACGAGGTCTACGACTTCGCCGCCTGGGCCGCCGAGGAGTCCCCGGCCGACTCCCCGCTCGCCGTCCTGCCGGTCATCGCCCACGCCGAGCGCTACCGGGTCCTCGCCGCCACCCACGGCCGCACCCCCGACGGCGCCGCCGCCCACTGGTCGGGCCGCCGCGCCCGCCAGGTGCTGCGCGCCGCCTTCGACTGGTGGCTCGAATGGGAGCGCGAGGACCACCCCCGCAACCGGGTCGACCTCAACTTCCTCGCCCACGCCAAGCTCTGCGAGGGCCGCCCCGCCGAGGCCGCCGCCCTCTTCCACCGCATCGGCAGCCACGCCACCCGGGCGCCCTGGTCCTATCCCGACCTCGACCCCCACAAGGCCTTCCTCGCCGCACGCAGCGCCGCGCTCGGCACGTGACGGCGCCGCGCGACCGCACCGCCCCACCCCACCGCACCACCGCACCGCCCCACCGCGTCGATCACCCCGAAAGGACACCCGCCATGGCGACGGGCAGATCCACCACGCTCGGCACCGCTCCGGAGATCCGGACCTACAAGGGCCAGGACCGCGCCCTGCGCGCCGACCGCCTCGGCACCGCCGGCCTGCTGCTCTCCGTACTGGCCGCCAGCGCCCCCCTGATGGTCGTCGCCGGCGTGATGCCCACCACGTTCGGCGTGATGGGCGTCGTGGGCCAGCCCCTGCTGTTCGTGATCCTCGGCGTCGTGCTCGCGCTCTTCGGCGTCGGCTACGCCGAGATGAGCCGCCACGTCCACAACGCGGGCGCCTTCTACGCGTACATCGCCCGGGGGCTGGGTCCCACCGCCGGCGCCGGCGCCTCGTTCGTGGCCCTCGTCGCCTACAGCGCCATGCAGGTCGGCGTCTACGGCATCCTCGGCTTCGAGATCTCCAACCTCTTCGCCACCTACCTCAAGACCGACCTGGCCTGGTGGATACCCGCCCTGGCCGCCGTCGCCCTCACCGGCGCCCTCGGCTGGCTCAAGATCGACCTCAACGCCCGGGTCCTCGGCGTCCTGCTCCTGATCGAGTGCGCCCTCGTCGTCGTCTTCGACGTGGCCGCCCTCGGCGACCCCGGAGCCGAAGGCCTCTCCCTGCACGCCTTCAACCCCTCGACCCTCGGCGGCGCCGGCCTCGGCACCGCCCTGTGCTTCTGCATCGCCGCCTTCGTCGGCTTCGAGCAGTCCCCGGTCTACGCCGAGGAGACCAGCAAGCCGCACATCGTCGTCTCCCGCGTGATGTTCCTCGCCGTCGGCTTCGTCGCCCTCTTCTTCGCCTTCAGCGCCTGGGCCCTGACCGTGGCCACCGGCCCCTCCGAGATCGTCAAGACCTCCGCCGAGGCCGGCCCCGGCCTGCTCTTCCAGCTCACCGAGAGCCGCCTGGGCACCGCCTTCACCGACGTCCTGCACGTCCTCTTCGTCACCGGCATGTTCGCGGCCATGCTCAGCTTCCACAACGTGGTCGCCCGCTACGCCTTCGCCATGGGCCGCGAGGGCCTCCTGCCCGCCTCCTTCGGCCGCACCAACCCGGGCACCGGCGCCCCCGCCACCGGCTCCCTGCTCCAGACGGCCGTCGCCACCGTCGTCGTCCTCGCCTTCGCCTTCACCGACGACAAGCCGGGCGGCGACCCCACCGCGCCCGTCCTGCACCTGTTCACCTGGATGGGCAGCGTCGGCGCGCTCGGTGTGACCCTCCTCATGGCCGCCGCCTCCTTCGCCGTCATCGCCTTCTTCGTCCGCCGCGGCACCGCCGCCGCCCAGCTCTGGCGCCTCCTCGCCGCCGGACTCGCCGGGATCGCGCTGCTCGGCATCGCCGTCTACACCGTGAAGGACTTCGGCGTCCTCGTCGGCGCCGAGAAGGGCTCCGCCCTCAGCTGGCTGCTGCCCGCCGTCATCGGCGCGGCCGCCGTCGGCGGACTGCTGTACGGGGTCCTGCTGCGCGGCAGCAACCCCGAGGTGCACGCCCGCATCGGCCTGGGCAACGAGGCCTTCCGGCTCGACCAGGCCGCGGAGGCCGCCCCGCGCGACTGACCCCGGGGGCCGGGCCGAGCGGCTGCGGTCCTCGCCTTCGTCCTCGCTTTCGTGCCCCTGCCAGGCCCCCGAAGCCCGTTTCCAAGGTCGTCGGGGGCCTCGGCGTAACGGGGCCGGGTTTTGGCCATGGCCGGGGGTCATGGTCTCCTATGGCGACAAAAACACCGGACCGCCGCACAGGTGACACCACCCAGGTCCCCTGCGCCCAGGCCCGGACATGCCTGTCCCACCCACGAAGGCGAAGCACCACATGAGCGACCGCACCTTGACCGGGGCACCCGCCCCGGCGTCCTCCAGCCACGTCGACGCAGGTGACGAGGGTTACAGCAAGGACCTCAAGTCCCGCCACATCAACATGATCGCCATCGGCGGGGCGATAGGCACCGGCCTGTTCCTCGGCGCCGGCGGCCGCCTCCACGGCGCCGGCCCCTCCCTCGCGATCGCCTACGCGGTGTGCGGCATCTTCGCCTTCTTCGTCGTCCGGGCCCTCGGCGAGCTCGTCCTCTACCGCCCGTCCTCCGGCGCGTTCGTCTCGTACGCGCGCGAGTTCATGGGGGAGAAGGGCGCCTACACGGCCGGCTGGCTGTACTTCCTGAACTGGTCCACGACCACTGTGGCCGACATCACGGCCGCCGCCACCTACGCGCACTTCTGGTCGATGTTCACCAGCATCCCCCAGTGGGCCCTGGCCCTGGTCGCCCTCGCCGTGGTCCTCACCGCGAACCTGATCTCGGTGAAGTACTTCGGCGAGATGGAGTTCTGGTTCTCCCTGGTCAAGGTCGCCGCCCTGGCGATCTTCCTGGTGGTCGCGATCTACCTGGTCGCCACCAGCCACGACATCGGCGGTCACACCCCGGGCCTGTCCACCATCACCGACAACGGCGGCATCTTCCCCTCTGGCGTCATGCCGATGCTCCTGGTCGTCCAGGGCGTCGTCTTCGCGTACGCCTCCGTCGAGCTGTGCGGCGTCGCCGCGGGCGAGACCGAGAACCCCGAGAAGATCATGCCGAAGGCGATCAACTCGATCATGTGGCGCGTCGGCCTCTTCTACGTCGGCTCCGTCGTCCTGCTCGCGATGCTGCTGCCGTACACCTCGTACTCCGCCGACCAGAGCCCCTTCGTCACCGTCTTCGACAAGCTCGGCATCCCCGGCACCGCCGGCATCATGAACCTCGTCGTGCTGACCGCGGCCCTCTCCAGCCTCAACTCCGGCCTCTACTCCACCGGCCGCATCCTGCGCTCGATGGCCATGTCCGGCTCCGCGCCCAAGTTCACCGCCCGCATGAACAAGGGCAAGGTCCCCTACGGCGGCGTCCTGTTCACCGCCGCCTTCGGCCTCGCCGGCGTGGGCCTGAACTACCTGATGCCGGCGGACGCCTTCGAGCTCGTCCTGAACTTCGCCTCGCTGGGCATCCTCGGCACCTGGGCGATGGTCATGATCTGCTCGCTGTTCTTCTGGCGCCGCGCGCAGAACGGCCTCGTGGAGCGCCCCGCGTACCGCCTGCCCTGGGCCCCGTACACCCAGATCGTCACCCTGGTCTTCCTGCTCTCGGTGCTGGTCCTGATGTGGTGCGACGGCGGCGTCGGCCGCACCACCGTCCTGTGCGTCCCGGCCATCGGCGCCGCCCTGGTCGGCGGCTGGTTCCTGGTCCGCCGCCGCGTCGCGGAGATCGCGGCCCGCGGCTGAGCCCCCTCGGCCCCGGCCGAAACGCAGAAGGACCCCGCCCGAGGGCGGGGTCCTTTCCCGTATGTGCGGCCGGTCAGGCCTTCTTCACCACGCTGGACTTCAGCTGCATGGCCCCGAAGCCCTCGATCCGGCAGTCGATGTCGTGGCCGTCGACCCCGTCGACGATCCGGATGTTGCGCACCTTGGTGCCGGCCTTGATGCCCGACGCGCTGCCCTTGACCTTGAGGGCCTTCACGACGGTCACGCTGTCCCCGTCCTGCAGGACGTTGCCCACGGAGTCCCTGACGACCCGCTCGCCGCCCGCGGCGGCGTCCCGGTCGCCGTCCTCGGCGGGCACCCACTCGTGGCCGCACTCGGGGCACACCACGAGCGCATTCATCTCGTACGTGTACTCACAGGAGCACTTCGGGCAAGGAGGAAGATTCTCGATCACACCCCCAGGATACCGGCAGAACGGCCGGGAAAAGCAGAGAACCCCTGCTCAGCAGGGGTTCTCAGTGGTGTCCGAGGGGGGACTTGAACCCCCACGCCCGATAAAGGGCACTAGCACCTCAAGCTAGCGCGTCTGCCATTCCGCCACCCGGACAAGGTGTCTGTCTCGCGGCCCTCGGCCGTTCCGACGTGGAAAACATTACCAAACATTCGGGGCCCTCGATCACACCCCCCTCGGCCGGGGATCGCCCTTGGGCGGAGCGGGCCGAAGCGGGAGGATGGGGGGCAGTCGGTACCGATCAGTGGGAGGAAGCAGCGTGAGCCAGTCGAGCGCGGGCAGGACCGTCTCGGGCGAGGACGAGGTCGTCGACCTCTGCCGGGACCTCATCCGGATCGACACGAGCAACTACGGGGACCACTCGGGCCCCGGCGAGCGCAAGGCCGCCGAATGGGTCGCCGAGAAGCTCGCCGAGGTCGGCCTGGAGCCGCAGATCTTCGAATCCCACAAGGGCCGCGCCTCGACCGTCGCGCGGATCGAGGGCGAGGACCCCTCGCGGCCGGCGCTGCTGATCCACGGGCACACCGACGTGGTGCCCGCGAACGCCGCCGACTGGACCTACGACCCGTTCTCCGGCGAGATCGCCGACGGCTGTGTGTGGGGCCGCGGCGCCGTCGACATGAAGGACATGGACGCGATGACGCTCGCCGTCGTCCGCGACCGGCTGCGCAGCGGCCGCAAGCCCCCGCGCGACATCGTGCTGGCCTTCCTCGCCGACGAGGAGGCCGGCGGCGTCTACGGCGCCCGGCACCTCGTCGACAAGCACCCCGGGCTCTTCGAGGGCGTCACCGAGGCGATCGGCGAGGTCGGCGGCTTCTCGTTCACCGTCAACGAGAACCTGCGCCTGTACCTGGTGGAGACCGCCCAGAAGGGCATGCACTGGATGCGGCTCACGGTCGAGGGCACCGCGGGCCACGGCTCCATGACCAACAACGACAACGCCATCACGGAGCTCTGCGAGGCCGTGGGCCGGCTCGGCCGCCACCAGTGGCCGGTGCGCGTCACCAAGACCGTGCGCTCCTTCCTCGACGAGCTCTCGGACGCGCTGGGCACCCCCCTCGACCCGGACGACATGGACGCGACCCTCGCCAAGCTCGGCGGCATCGCCAAGATGGTCGGCGCCACCCTGCGCAATTCGGCCGCGCCGACGATGCTGGGCGCCGGCTACAAGGTCAACGTGATCCCCGGCCAGGCCACCGCGCACGTGGACGGCCGCTTCCTGCCCGGCTACGAGGACGAGTTCTTCGCCGACCTCGACCGGATCCTCGGACCGCGCGTGAAGCGGGAGGACGTGCACGGCGACAAGGCCCTCGAGACGGACTTCGACGGCCGGCTCGTCGACGCCATGCAGGGCGCCCTCAAAGCCGAGGACCCGATCGCGCGCGCCGTCCCGTACATGCTCTCCGGCGGTACGGACGCCAAGTCCTTCGACGACCTCGGCATCCGCTGCTTCGGCTTTGCGCCGCTGCAGCTGCCGCCGGAGCTGGACTTCGCCGGGATGTTCCACGGCGTGGACGAGCGGGTGCCGGTGGACGGGCTCAAGTTCGGCGTACGCGTGCTCGACCGGTTCATCGACAACTGCTGAGATTCGAGAGGGTGTGCGCTTTCCACCGGGAAGAGTGAATGCGCTCATAAGCTCGTAGCTCCGGTGATCCCTCCTCGTTACAGGTGGTGCGGTCCGCGGCTGGGACCGCATTGCCTACTAGGAGGAACAATGCTCAAGAAGGTTGTGGCCGCTGCCGCCGCCACCGGTGGTCTGGTTCTCGCGGGTGCGGGTCTGGCTGTTGCCGACGCGGGTGCCCAGGGTGCGGCCATCGGCTCCCCCGGTGTCGTGTCCGGCAACGTGGTCCAGGTTCCGATCCACGTTCCGGTCAACGTGTGCGGCAACACCATCAACGTGGTCGGCCTGCTGAACCCGGCCTTCGGCAACACCTGCGTCAACTCCTGACGCGTCTGAAGTCTTGGGCCCCGGAGCGCATTCCAGCGCTCCGGGGCCGCCGGGCTTTACGGCCCGGAGGTTCGTACACAGCAGGGGGACATCGACAATGCGACGACAGGCAGCGGTCACCAGGAAGACCCTGATCACGATGGCGGCTGCGGGGGGTGTGCTCGCGCTGGGCGGGGGCTACGCGCAAGCCGACTCCGGGGCGTCCGGCAGTACCGCGAACTCCCCGGGCGTGCTGTCCGGGAACACCGTGCAGGCGCCGGTGGATGCACCGGTCAACGTCTGCGGCAACACGGTCACGGTGGTGGGAGGCCTGAACCCGGCCTTCGGAAACCGCTGTTCGCACCACTCGGCCGCGCCGGGACAGCCGGGGCAGCCCGGGCAGCCGGGTCAGCCCGGCAGCCCCGGCCAGCCGGGCGGGCCCGGGTACCCCGGCCACCCGGGCGGGCCCGAGGAGCCGGACGAGCCGTGCGACGAGGACGAGGAGCAGCCGGGACACCCCGGCCAGCCGGGCGGGCCCGGCACTCCGGGCAACCCCGGTACGCCCGGGGGGCCGGGAACGCCGGGGAACCCCGGGAATCCGGGGAATCCGGGTACGCCCGGGAACCCTGGTACGCCGGGTCAGCCCGGTACGCCCGGTACGCCGGGAACCCCCGGTCACCCCGGCCTGCCCGGCAGCCCCACGGGCCCCGGGGCCGGTTCGGTCGTCCCGGGCACCCTCCCCGGCCAGGGGACGGGTACGGGGAGCGGGGGCGCCGTCGGACTGGGGCCGGCCCACCAGGCCGGACTCGCCGCCACGGGAGCCGGTGACGCCCTCGGCATCGCCCTCCCGCTCGCGGCCGGCACGCTGCTCGCCGGAGCCGTGCTCTACCGCCGCGCCCGCAGCGCGGCCTGACGGCCCCTCACGGCGTGGGCCCCGCCCCCGGGAGCGGGGCCCGCGCCACCGTCACCAGGTCGCCCGGACCTGACGGATGATCCGGCGGCGCAACCGCACGCGGCGACTGCCGTCCCGGTGCAGGGTCAGCCGGTCGAGCTCCCAGTTCCCGTACTCGGCATGGTCGGTCAGCAGGCGGGTCGCCTCGATGCGGGGGACTCCGCGAGGCACGTACACGTCGACAAATTCGTATTCCGGCATCGCATCTATTGTGCGGGCACCACCCTGCTACGGATAGCGTCTGCACTATGTCTGATGCCGCTCTGCCCACTGTTGCCGAGGTACGCGCCGCCGCCGAGGCGGTCAAGGCCGCCATCGACCGTCACCTCGCCGCGGTCGAGAGCAGGATCGGGGACGAGGACCCGGCCGTCTACGCCGCGTTCAACGAACTCGCCGCCGCCGCCGAGGAGTACGACGAACTCCTCTACGACCGCTACGACGAGGTCACCCCGTTCGAGATCCCCACCCCCGAGGACGGCGCCCCGTACGCGGGGCCCGCGGAGCCCGCCGCGTTCAGCGTGCTCATCCGCCGCGACTACACCGTCGTCCAGCCGTCGCGGCTGATCGCGCAGGCCGACCGGGTCGCCGCGCACGACCGGGACGCCGAACTCGTCCACGACGGCGGCACCGCCGGCGCCCTGGGCGTCCTGTTCGGGGAGTACGAGCCCGACGAGATCGCCTCCTGCGCCAAGGACTTCGGCCTCGAGGAGGGCGACTCGACCCTCTGGATCGCGGCCGCGCACGAGGTCGCGGAACCGGGGGAGTGGCTCGGCGAGCCCTTCGGGAACACCGATCCGCAGGACGTGCTGCACCGGTTCGACGTCAGCTCCGTGTTCGACGAGGACACCGACGACTTCGACGAGGAGGACGAGGCCGAGGACGACGAGGCGGCCGAACCGGGTCTGGCGCCCGCCTGATCCGTCGGCTTGCCCCTGTGTCCGCGTCCCCGCCGGACATGTCGCGGCCCCCGCCCGGGAAGGGCGGGGGCCGCGGTGTGCGGGTGGGCCGGACGGCCGGCCCGGCTCGGGTCGTCAGCTCTCGGGCTGCTCCTGCGCCGCCGCCGTCAGGGCCCGCAGCAGGCCCGCCAGGCGGGTCGTCCGCGGCTTCGGCAGCACCTGGGCGACCGCGTGGGCGAGGGCCTGGTCCACGCCGTGCACGACCGACAGGTGCCGCTCGGCCCGGCCGAAGGCCGTGTACACCCAGTCCCGCGACAGGGCCTGCGCCGCATCGCCCGGGAGCACGGCCACCACCGCGGGCCAGCGCGCGCCCACCGCCTGGTGCGCCGTCACCGCCCAGCCGTGCCGCACCTGCGCCTCCACCCGCTCCCGCGGTACGACGATGCGCCCGCCCGCGGCGTCCAGGTGCAGGCCCTCGGCGTCGGCGGACACCACGCGGCCCGGCACCACCCGCCCCGGCGAGGGCACGTGGACCACGCGGTCGCCGGGGTCGAAGCCGCCGAACCGGCCCGGGCCGGGGTTCAGCCGCTCCTTCAGGGCCGCGTTCAGCGCACGCGTGCCCGCCGGGCCGCCGTGGCCCGGGGTGATCACCTGGATGCCGTCCGCCCCGACCCCGAAGGCGCGCGGCACCGACTCGGCCACCAGCTGCACGGTGCGGTGCACGGCTTCGCCGGCGTCGCGCACGGGGACGATGACGACCTCCTTGCCGGGGGCGTCGACCTGGTTCAGTTCGCCGATGCCGATCCCCGACACCAGCTCGCCGAGCGGGCCCGGATCGGGGATGCGGGAGACCAGCTGCGGGCAGGCGCGGGCCGCGAGCACGTCGGCGAACACCCGGCCCGGGCCCGCCGATCCGAGCACCCCCGGGTCCCCGGACAGGACCAGGCGGGCGCCGTCGGGCACCGACTCCACCAGGGCGGCGGCGGTCTCCACGTCCAGCTGCGGCGCGTCCAGGACGACCAGCAGGTCGAGCTCGAACTGTCCGTCCGCGTCCCGCTGCGGGCCCTCCGTGCCGGCGAGCAGCCCGGCCACCGTGACGGCCTCCCGGCGGCCCGGGGCGTGCGCCGCCAGGCAGGTGCGCAGGCCCCGCTCCCGGGCGGCCGCCACCAGGGCCAGCGGCTCGGCGCGGGCGGCCTCGCCGCCGGTGTGCACGACGAGGCCGTGGGCCGCGACCGCGCGGATCAGCTCGGCGCCCGGGCCGGTGGCGGGGGCGTCCCAGTCGGCCGGGCCGGCGAAGGTGCCGGCCAGCCGGGCCAGGCCGTCGGCGAGGCTCTCCTCGGCCAGGGCGTAGCCCTCCAGGCCGACCAGGACGCGTACGGGCTGTGCGGCGTCTTCCGCGTCGTCTTCCGCGTCGTCCTGGGCGGCGGACTGGGCGGTGGACTGGGCGGTGGACTGGGCAGCGGGCGTGTCCAGCGGCTCGTGGAACACCAGGACCAGGCCCTCGGCGATGGCCTGCTCCAGGGCGTCGCCCGGCCTCGGCACGCCGTACTGGGCCAGGGCCGATTCCAGGGTCGGGGCCTCCAGGGCGGTGTGGCCCTTGAGCGCGGCCTGCTCCAGCAGCCAGCCGACCAGGGCGGCGGCGCGGCGGTCATCGGCCGGGCCGGCCTCGGGGCCGAGCAGGGCGCGGGCGAACCCGTCGGCCTGGGTGGGGCGGACGCCGGTGACCGCCAGGAGCCGCCAGGGGTTCTCGGTGAGCTCCTCGGCGGCCGCCTCGCCGAGGACGGCGGCGGCCCGGGCCGCCAGCTCGGCGGGGGCGCCGCCGCGGGCGAGGACGGCCCGTACGGCCTCGATGCCCTCAGCGGAGGGTTCGGGAGCCGCCGCCGGGCGGGGGCGCGGCTGCGGCTGCGGGGCGGGGGCCGGAGCGGGCCTGCGCGCCCCGCCCTCCGCCTCGTCGAAGTACCGCGGGGCGGCCTTCTCGCCGCTCTCCACGGCCCGTACGGCGGCCAGCAGGTCCGCGGCCTTGCCGCTGAGCTTGGCGCCGGCCTCGACCGGGCCCTGGCGCTGTGCCTTGCGCCGCTCGATGCGCTCCCGTTCGACCTTCTGGGCGGCGAGCTCCGCCTCGGCTTCGCTGAGCCGGGGGCTGTCGCCGTCCCCTGCGGGGCTTTCCCCCTCCCCGCCCCTTTCCGAAACCGGGGACTCCGCCCCCGGCCCCCCGTCTGCCCCGGCTCCGCCGGATGCCGACTCCGCCTGCGGCGCACCGGCGGCGGCTGCCCCGTTGTCGCCTGCGTCGGCTTCCGCTCCGTCCGCCGCTTCGCCGGCAGGCCCGTCGGCCTGCGGTGCCTCGGCGGCGTCGGGTGGGGTGTCAGAGGGGGCGTTCGGGGGTGGGGTGGCCGTGTCGGGGTCGGGCCGCGTGGGGGCCGCCCCGGGGGTGTCGGGGGCCGGGGTGGCCTCCGGGGCGGCGGGGTTGCGGTCCGTGCTCACAGCGTGCTCCAGTCGTGATCCGGGTAGCGGTGCACCGGCGCCGAGACATCGTCCAGCGCCTGGCGGATTTCCTCCGGAAGGGTAAGGGTCTCCACCGACAGTGCCTCTGCCAGCTGCGGTGAGGTGCGCGCGCCGACCAGTGGCGCGACCACCCCGGGCCGGTCCCGGACCCATGCCAGGGCCACCTGGAGCGGGGTCACGGCCAGGCCGTGGGCTGCCGTGGCCACCGCGTGCACGATCCCGGCCGCCGTGTCGTCCAGGTACGGCTCCACGAAGCCGGCCATGGCGGGCGACGCGCCCCGGGAGTCCGCCGGGATGCCCGACCGGTACTTGCCCGTCAGCACCCCGCGCCCCAGCGGGGAGGACGGCAGCAGTCCGATGCCCAGGTCCAGCGCCGCGGGGAGCACCTCCCGCTCCACGCCCCGCTGGAGGAGGGAGTACTCCATCTGGGTGGTGGCCAGGCGGGTGCGCAGCCCCGGCGAGGCCAGCTGCCACGTGGCCGCCTTCGCCAGCTGCCAGCCGCTGAAGTTGCACACCCCCGCGTACCGGGCCCGCCCGCTGCTGACCGCCAGGTCCACCGCGTGGAGGGTCTCCTCCAGCGGGGTGCCGGGGTCGAAGGCGTGGACCTGCCACAAGTCCACGTACTCCGTGCCCAGCCGGGCCAGGGAATCGTCCAGCGCGGCGAGCAGGTGCCCGCGCGAGCCGTCGAAGCGCCGGTCGGGATCCGGCACGCCGCCCGCCTTCGTCGCGATGACCAGCTCCCGCCGCGGCACCAGCGAGCCGACGAGCCGCCCGAGCAGGTACTCCGCCTCACCGCCTCCGTACACGTCGGCGGTGTCGACGAGCGTCCCGCCCGCCTCCCAGAAGGTCTTCAACAGCTCGGCGGTGCCCGGCTCGTCCGGGCCCTGCGCGTCGCGGCCCCACGTCAGGGTGCCGAGGCCGATCCGGGACACGCGCAGGCCGGTGCGGCCGAGATGCCTCTGCTCCATGAACGCTGAGACTAGCGGGGCACTGACGCCACGGACCCGGGCGCGCTACAGTCCCTGCCCAGACCAACGTTACTGATCGGTAAACCGGTAAGGGGACGACACATGCGGCTCGGCATCAATCTCGGCTACTGGGGCGCCGGCATGGACGCGGACAACCTGGCCGTGGCCCAGGAGGCGGACCGCCTCGGCTACGACGTCTGCTGGGCCGCCGAGGCCTACGGCTCGGACGCGCCGACCGTGCTCGCCTGGGTCGCCGCCCAGACGGAGCGCATCGACGTCGGCTCCGCGATCATGCAGATCCCGGCCCGCCAGCCCGCGATGACCGCCATGACGGCCGCCACCCTCGACTCGCTCACCGGCGGCCGCTTCCGCCTGGGCCTGGGCGTCTCCGGCCCCCAGGTCTCCGAGGGCTGGTACGGCGTGAAGTTCGACAAGCCGCTCGCCCGGACCCGCGAGTACGTGGAGATCGTCCGCAAGGCGATGACCCGCGAGCGCCTCACGTACGAGGGCGAGCACTGGACCCTGCCCCTGCCGGGCGGCCCGGGCAAGCCGATCAAGCTGACCGTGCACCCTGAGCGCGAGCACATCCCGCTCTACATCGCCGCCATCGGCCCGAAGAACCTCGAGCAGACCGGCGAGATCGCCGACGGCGCCCTGCTGATCTTCCCGGCCGCCGAGCACCTGGAGGCCACCGCCCTCACCCACATCCGGGCGGGTCGCGAGAAGGCCGGGCTCACCATGGACGGCTTCGACGTCTGCCCGACCGTCCCGCTGGCCGTCGGCGACGACGTGAACGGCCTCGCCGACATGTTCCGCCCCTACACGGCCCTGTACGTCGGCGGCATGGGCAGCCGCAAGCAGAACTTCTACAACCAGCTCGCCCAGCGCATGGGGTACGAGAAGGAGGCCGCCGAGATCCAGGACAGGTACCTGTCGGGCGACAAGACGGGCGCCGCCGAGGCCGTCCCGCACTCGCTGATCGACTCCACCACCCTGCTCGGTTCGGTCGAGCGCATCGCGGACCGGATGCGGGCCTACGCCGAGGCCGGCGTCACCACGCTGACCCTCGCCCCGGCCGGGTTCACCCTGGACGAGCGGATCACCGCGCTGCGCGCCGGCACCGAGGCCCTGGAGCTGGCCGGCCTCGCCTGACCCGGGCCCGAGGGCCCTGCGGCCGTGGTGGGGGCTCGGGGGTCTTCCCCGCCACGGCCGACACAGCCAACAACGCGCACGGGGCCCGCCGGGTTACGCCCGGGGCGCCACCCCGTTCGGCCGAGTCCGGCGGCCCCTCGGTTGCCCGGCCCCCGGAACGGCCGTTGACTCGATGCATGGTCTCTGCCCGCAGCCTGTTCCAGGAGATCGTCGACCACGACGACTCCTTCCAGCTGTTCTGCTCGATCGCCGCCAGCGGGGAGTCCCAGGGCGGGTGGGAGAACGCGCGGATCGCGGCCCTCGTGCCCGACAGCATGCGCGACCTCGCCCCCAAGATCGCCCGGCACGGGGCCGACGAGGACAAGCACGGCCGCATCTTCCACGCCCTGCTGCGCAAGCGGGGCCTGCCGGCCGTCCCCGTACCGCCCGAGACCGACTACACGATGCTGCTGGAGCGCAGCGGCATCGGCCTGGCCCACGCCAAGCTCCGCTCCGACGAGCCGCTGACGGAGGAGGACATCGTCGTCTACCTCTCGCACAGCCGGGTGACCGAGCAGCGCGCCGCCGACCAGATGGACATGCTCGTGCGGCACTTCGGCGACCACCCCGAGGTCGGCAAGGCCATCCGCATGATCAGCAACGACGAGGACAACCACCTCGCCTACTGCCACGAGGAACTGCTCCGCCTCGCCCGCGGGGGCCACGGCCGCACCATCCAGCGGGTGCTGCGCGAGAGCGCCCTCACCGAGATCACCGTCTACCGCGACGTGAGCCTCGCCGTCATGGGCCACATGGGCCGGCTCCTGCACTGGCCCGCCGCCAAATCGGCCGCGCTCGCCGCCGGTATCCGCGGCATGTACGCCTGGGAGCGCTTCGCCGGCTGGCACCGGATGGTCGACCTGCACCCGCCCGAGCGGCGCAACGCCCTGGGCGGCGCGCCGACCGGCGCCCCCGAGTTCGCGTAGTGCCGTCCCCCTGCCGCGGCGCTACAGCCAGCCGCGGGACTTGAACAGCCGGTGCAGGCCCAGGCAGGCCGCCGCCATCACCACCAGCACCGCCGGATAGCCCCACGCGTGCCGGAGCTCCGGCATGTGGTCGAAGTTCATCCCGTAGATCCCCGCGACCATCGTCGGGACGGCGGCCATCGCCGCCCACGCGGAGATCTTGCGCATGTCGTCGTTCTGCCGGACGCCCATCTGCGCCAGGTGCGCGGCCAGCGCGTCCGACAGCAGCCGGTCCAGCCCCTCGATGTACTCGTTGGCCTTCGTGAGGTGGTCGGACACGTCCCGGAAGAACGGCTTGGCGTGGTCGTGCACGAACGGCACCGTCCCGGAGGCCAGCCGGTCCATCGGCGCCAGCAGCGGGCTCGTCGCCCGCCGGAACTCCAGCACCTGCCGCTTGAAGCCGTAGATCCGGGCGGCGGTGTTCCGGGTGTCCGGGGGGACCGGGGCGAAGACCTCCGCCTCCAGCTCCTCCAGGTCCGCCTGGAGCTCGGCCGCCACCTCGATGTAGTGGTCCACCACCGCGTCGGACACCGCGTACAGCACCGCCGTCGGGCCGTGCCGCAGCACCTCCGGCTCCTGTTCCAGCCGGGTGCGCACGGCGGCCAGCGGGGCCCCCTCGCCGTGCCGGACCGTGACCACGAACGAGTCGCCGATGAACACCATCAGCTCGCCGGTGGCCACCGTGTCCGCGTCGTCGTCGTACACCACCGGCTTCAGCACGACGAACAGCGAGTCGTCGTACACCTCCAGCTTGGGCCGCTGGTGCGCCGTCAGCGCGTCCTCGACCGCCAGCTTGTGCAGCCCGAACTCCCGGCTGACGTGCTCGAATTCCTCCTCCGTCGGCTCGTGCATGCCGACCCAGAGGAACGCGTCGCCCACCGCCCGCGCCTCGTCGAGGGCATCGGAGAAATCCTCCGGGGCGGGGGAGCGGCGGCCGTCCCGGTACATCGCGCAGTCGACAATCACGCCGGGCATTCTCCCCCGCCCGGCGCCCGCCCGCACCAGCGCCGCCCCGCCCGCCGCCCCCGCCGACCGCTTTCCGGCCCGCGCCCCCGCACCCCTCCCGCCGCCCGGCAGGCCTTAGGGCCTGCCGTCACATTCCCGTCTGCCCTGCGGCGCCTGGCACGCACTCTCGCCGTACCGGGCGAAAGCCCGAGTACGCCCAGTACGCGGGCTTCCGCCCGGCACGGCGAGAGCACGCACCAGACAGCGCAGGGCCGCCCTTCGGGCGACGACGGGAATGTGACGGCAGGCCCTAGGCTTGGCGCCATGGCCACGCTGATCCTCGTACGACACGGGCGGTCCACCGCCAACACCGCAGGGCTGCTCGCCGGATGGACCCCGGGCGTGGCCCTCGACGCACGCGGCGCGGAGCAGGCCGCGGCCCTGCCCGGACGGCTCGACGGGGTGCCGCTCGCCGCAGCCGTCAGCAGCCCCCTCCAGCGCTGCCGGGAGACCCTCGAACCGCTGCTCGCCGCCCGCCCCGAGCTCGAGCTGCACACCGACGAGCGGATCGGCGAATGCCACTACGGCGACTGGTCCAACCGCAAACTCTCCGAGCTCGCCGACGAACCCCTGATGAAGATCGTCCAGCAGCACCCGTCGGCCGCCGCCTTCCCCGGCGGGGAGTCCCTGCGCGCGATGCAGGCCCGCGCCGTGGACGCCGTGCAGGAGTGGAACGCGCGGATCGAGCAGGAGCACGGCAGCGACGCCGTCTTCCTGATGTGCTCGCACGGCGACATCATCAAGTCCCTTGTCGCGGACGCCCTCGGCATGCACCTCGACCTCTTCCAGCGCATCCACGTCGACCCCTGCTCCGTCACGGCCGTCCGCTACACCGCGACGCGGCCGTTCCTGCTCAGGCTCGGCGACACCGGCGACTTCGGCTCGCTCGCCCCGCGCCCCGCCCGCGTACCGGACGCGGCCGGCGCCGACACCGCGAGCTTCGAGGCGGCCACCGAGGACGGCGGGAACGCGGTCGTGGGAGGCGGTGCGGGCGCGGCGTGATCGAACGGCGCAGTAGGGTGGATGGGCCAACACTAGTGCGCACCCGTGCCCCTGCCGCCGAGACTTGGAGACTGGACGTGCCCCGTCAGGTGTTCCTCTACGACCCGCCGGACCGCTTCGTGGCCGGCACGGTCGGTCTGCCGGGACGCCGTACGTTCTTCCTGCAGGCCTCCGCCGGCCCCCGCGTCACCAGCGTCTCCCTGGAGAAGACCCAGGTCGCCGCGCTTGCCGAGCGGATGGACGAGCTGCTGGACGAGGTCGTACGGCGCACCGGCGGCAACGCGGCGGTCCCGGCCGTGGCCCCCACCGAGGCCGCCGACACGGCGCCGCTGGACGTCCCCGTCGACGAGGAGTTCCGCGTCGGCACCATGGCCCTGGCCTGGGACGGCGAGCAGCAGCGGATGATCGTCGAGGCGCAGGCACTGGTGGAGATCGACGTCGACTCCGAGGAGGACCTCGCCGAGGCGGAGGAGCGGCTGCTGCAGGACGAGGAGAACGGCCCGCCGATGCTCCGCGTCCGCCTCACCGGCGCGCAGGCCCGGGCCTTCGCCAAGCGGGCCCTGGACGTGGTCAACGCCGGCCGGCCGCCGTGCCCGCTGTGCAGCCTGCCGCTGGACCCCGAGGGCCACGTGTGCCCCCGCCAGAACGGCTACCGGCGCCAGGTGTGAAGGCCACGGGGGAGCTCGAGGAAGTGCTCGCCAAGGGCGAGCTGACCGTCGTCGGCCGGATCCCGGGGGCGTCCAACGCGGTCCTGCTGTGCACGGCGACGTACGGGGGTGCCGACGTCGACTGCGTGTACAAGCCGGTCAAGGGGGAGCGCCCCCTGTGGGACTTCCCGGACGGCAACCTCGCCCGCCGGGAGGTCGCCGCCTACCTGGTCTCCGAGGCCACCGGCTGGGGCCTGGTGCCGCCGACCGTGCTGCGCGACGGGCCGTACGGGGAGGGCATGGTCCAGCAGTGGATCGAGTCCGGGCACCGCGGCGGCGAGGCCGAAGCCGAAGCCGACGGGAGCGGGCTGCTGGCCCTCGTCGAGGGCGAGGAGGCGGGGGAGGGCTGGAAGCCCGTCGGCTTCGCCGACGTCGGCGAGGGCCGCACCGCGCTCCTCGTCCACGCGGACGATCCGCGGCTGCGCCGCCTCTCCGTCCTCGACGCCGTGATCAACAACGGCGACCGCAAGGGCGGCCACCTGCTGCCCGGCCCCGACGGGCGCCTGTACGGCATCGACCACGGGGTGAGCTTCCACGTCGAGGACAAGCTGCGCACCCTCCTGTGGGGCTGGGCGGGGGAGCCGCTGACCGACGAGGCCCAGGAGGTGCTGGGGCTGCTCCAGGGGCGGCTCGCGGCCGGGGAGGCGCTCGCCACCCGGCTGGCCGAACTGATCACGCCCGCCGAGCTGGCCGCCGTACGGGCCAGGGTGGCGCGTCTGCTGCGCACCGGGGTGCATCCCAAGCCCTCCGGGCAGTGGCCCGCCATCCCCTGGCCGCCCGTCTGAGCAGGACGGGGCCGGCGCACCCCGCGACACGCACAGAACCGGCCGGACCGCAAGAGCGCCGATCAGGCCAACCCTGCTGGTCCGGTTAGTTTTCGGAACACGCGTCCGGTTAGGCTCGAGGCATGCATGCCTGGCCCGCTTCTGAGGTCCCCGCCCTTCCCGGCAAGGGCCGCGACCTCCAGATCCACGACACCGCGACCCAGGGGAAGATCACCCTCGACCCCGGTCCCGTCGCCCGTATCTACGTCTGCGGCATCACTCCGTACGACGCGACCCACATCGGTCACGCGGCGACCTACAACGCGTTCGACCTCGTGCAGCGCGTGTGGCTCGACACCAAGCGGCAGGTTCACTACGTCCAGAACGTCACCGACGTCGACGACCCCCTGCTCGAGCGGGCGCTGCGCGACGGACACGACTGGACCGAGCTCGCGGAGCGCGAGACCGCCCTGTTCCGCGAGGACATGACCGCACTGCGCATCCTGCCCCCGCAGCACTACATCGGCGCCGTCGAGGCCATACCGGGCATCGTGCCGCTCGTGGAGCGGCTGCGGGACGCGGGCGCGGCGTACGAGCTGGACGGGGACGTCTACTTCTCGGTGGAGTCCGACGTGAACTTCGGCCAGGTGTCCAACCTGGACGCCGAGGCGATGCGGCTGCTGTCCGCGGAGCGCGGCGGCGACCCGGAGCGGCCGGGCAAGAAGAACCCGGTCGACCCGATGCTGTGGATGGCCGCGCGACCGGGCGAGCCGAGCTGGGACGGCGGCTCGCTGGGCCGCGGCCGGCCCGGCTGGCACATCGAGTGCGTCGCCATCGCCCTGGACCACCTGGGAATGGGCTTCGACATCCAGGGCGGCGGGTCGGACCTCGCCTTCCCGCACCACGAGATGGGGGCCTCGCACGCGCAGGTCCTCACGGGCGAGTTCCCCATGGCCAAGGCGTACGTGCACGCGGGCATGGTCGCGCTGCACGGCGAGAAGATGTCGAAGTCCAAGGGCAACCTGGTCTTCGTCTCCGCGCTGCGGCGGGCCGGGGTGGACCCGGCGGCGATCCGCCTCGCGCTCCTGTCGCACCACTACCGGGCCGACTGGGAGTGGACCGACGCGGTCCTCGCCGAGGCGGAGGCCCGTCTGGCCCGGTGGCGGGCTGCGGTGTCCCGGCCGGACGGCCTGCCGGCCGACGCGCTGGTGGAGGAGGTCCGGGCGGCCCTCGCGGACGACCTGGACGCCCCTGCGGCGCTGGCCGCGGTGGACCGCTGGGTGGACGCCCAGAACGCCTCCGACGGCGACGACATCACGGCCCCGGGCCTGGTCTCCCGCACGGTCGACGCCCTCCTGGGCGTAGCCCTGTAATCCCGCTGCCACTGTTTCGCTGCGCGGAGCAGTTCCCCTCCCCGCCCCTTCCCGAAACCGGGGGCTCCGCCCCCGGACCCCCGCGCCTCAAACGCCGGCGAGGCTGAAATATCAGCCCCG
>NZ_JBEYXK010000109.1:0-22049 GCF_040645035.1 Streptomyces sp. NPDC046876
CCCCGCCCCCGCGCTGTGGTGGTTCGCGTACGTGGCCCTCGTGCCCTGGATGCTGCTGCTGAGGACGGCTCCGACCGGGCGGCGGGCGGCCCTGGCCTCACGTGCCCGGAGGATCACCGCTGCGGGGCGGCGGCTCCGCTCGGCGAACGGGGCTGGGCGGTCGGGATCCGGTCGGTGAAGAGCAGCGCGACGAGGGCGGTGAGGCCGAGGATCCCGAGTGCGGCGCGCAAGCCCTTCAACCGGGCCTCGGCATTGGCTTCTAGGGCGGCCTGGGAGACCTCCGGGCTCGCTCCCGCCGTGTCCAAGGCCCTCTTGAGGTCGGCGTCGGAGAGGAAGGGCACGCCGCTGTCGAGTTCGGCGGCCGCCTGGGTCTTGACCGGTTCCGGAACGGCCGGGTTCTGCTCGATGCTGGTGAGGAACGAGGACGTCAGCACCGCGAGCATGACCGATCCGGCGAGCGCCGTCCCGATCGACGCACCGAGGTTGGTCACGGAGTTCTGTACGCCGCCCACCTCGGCGCTGCGCTCGTCCGGTACGGCGGACACCGTCACCGAGCCCAGCTGGGACGCCAGCGCGCCCATGCCGAGTCCGATCAGCAGCAGCGGGACCGTCACGACGCTCGCGCCCGCGTCGGCGTCGAGCGCGGCCATCAGGACCACCGCACCGGCCAGCAGCGCCAGGACCCCGAGGCGCACCACCCGGCGCGGCGACACGTTCGGCAGCAGCCGGGGGATCAGGAGCGCCGCGGCCATCAGCGTGACCGACAGGGGCAGGATGTGGACCCCGGTGGTCAGGGCCGACAGGCCGAGCGCGACCGACAGGTACAGCGGGACGAGGAAGAACACCCCCATCTGCACCAGGTACTGGAAGAAGAACATCGTCAGACCGCCGGTGAGCTGACGGTTGGCCAGCAGTCCCGGATCCACGAGGGGTTCGCGGCCCTGCCGGGCGACGCGGGCCTCCCAGGTCATGAAGAGCCACATCAGGAACAGGCCGGCCCCCATCAGCCACACCACCGGCGAGAGCCCGAGCCAGGCCGGCCCACCGGACTTCGGCAGGAACCAACCCCACACCGAGGTCCGCAGCACCCCGAAGACGAAGAGGCCGAGGCCGAGGACGGACAGCAGGGCGCCGACGAAGTCGATGCCGTGCCGGGCCTCGGCCGGGGCGTCGTTGACACGGCGGGCGAGCAACAGGATGACGATCACGAGGACCACCTCGCCGGCGAAGACCCAGCGCCACGAGAAGTAGGTCGTCGCCAGCCCGCCGATCAGCGGCCCCACCGCGATCGCGACGGCCCCGGCCGCGGTGACGAGCCCGTACGCGGCCGGTCGTCGTTCGGCGGCGAAGTTCTCGGCGACCAGGGCCACGATGGCGGGCAGGATGAGGGCCGCCCCGATGCCCTCCAGGAACGACCAGCCCAGCAGCAGCACGGGCAGGTTGGGGGCGATCGAGGTGGTGAACGACCCGCAGCCGTACACCACGCCGCCGATCATGAACGCCCGCTTGCGGCCGATCATGGCCCCGACCTTGCCGCCGGGAATCATGAACATCGCCATGACGAGGGTGTACGCGGTGATGGCGCCCTGGATCCCCGACACGGTCGAGTCCACGTCCGCCGCGACCGTCGCGATCGAGACGTTCATGACCGAGCTGTCCAGCGCCATCAGGAACTGCGCGGACCCGAGCGCCGTCAGGGTGGTCCGCGCGGACGAGGGACGCGGCGAGGTGCCTCCGGCTGCCATGCCCGCAAGCATCCCAGCCCTGGCGCGCCCCCCGGCCGCGACGCGCCCCAGGACGACTTCGGAGCCGTACCGGACGCCTCCGGTACGGCCTCGGGCGCGGGGTGAGGGGTCACATCGGTGTCATCGGGCTCTGCAGGCCCGGCAGCAGCCAGTCCTGGAAAACGGCCAGCACGGCCAGCACGGCCAGCAGCAGGAAGGCGACGCCGGCCACCCGGGCCAGCTGCGGCCCCCGGTACCAGAGCTTCTCCAGGAAGATCAGCGTCGCCACCCCCGCCATCGCCGCGATGTTCATCACGCCCAGGGGGATCAGCACGACCATCAGGGCCCAGCAGCAGCCGACGCAGTACGCGCCGTGGTGCAGCCCCACCCGCAGGTCGCGCAGCGGCGGCCGGTACGAGGCGTACCGGATCAGCTGGGCCATCGGGCTGCGGCAGTGACGCAGGCAGATGTCCTTGAGGGGGCCCAGCTGGTACAGCCCGGCCAGCGCGAAGGCGGACGCCCCGATCCACCTCCCCGCGTCCGGGTGCTGGTCGACCAGACTGCCCGTGAGCGCCAGCCCGCCGTATGCGAGCAGGCCGAACGCCGTCCACGCGATCAGGTAGCCGGCGAGGAACGTGCCGGTGCGCAGCGCACGAGTGGCACCGCCGCACTGGCGGGCGATCCCTTTTGCCCAGGTCACCGCGACGGGGGCGACGGAGGGCAGCATCATCGCCGCCATCATCGCCAGCCAGAGCAGGAGGAACAGCGGCAGCCCCGTTCCCATCGTGCCGGGCCCGATGCCCATGCCCCTGGCCTGGCCGACGGTGAGCACCCAGGCCAGGGCCGCGATCAAGGCGATGAGCGACCAGGCCACGGCGAGTTCCCGGGCCGGCAACAGCACTCCCCGCCGCAACGGGTGGTCCACCGAGCCCTGCCGCTGAACCGTACGCATGGCGCACCCCCATCAGACCCTTCCAGCACAGCACGGATCCCGGCGACGGCAACTCTCGGGCCAGTCGATGCCCCGATGACGCGAGCGCACCACTTCGGCTTCACCGGGGACCGCACCGGCCGGTCCAGGAAGACGATCACCTTCGACTGGTCCGGCCCCAACTGAAACCCCCCGGGCGGCCAGGTAGCGCGCAGCGGTCAACCAGCCACGGGGATCCCGAGTTCGTCGAGCAGTCCGCGGACGCGCTGCTCGATCCGGTCGCGGATGGGCCGGACGGCGGCGACGCCCTGGCCGGCGGGATCCTCGAGGGTCCAATCGAGGTAGCGCTTGCCGGGGAAGTACGGGCAGGCGTCGCCGCAGCCCATGGTGATGACGACGTCGGACGCCTGTACGGCCTCCACGGTCAGCACCTTCGGCGTCTCGGCAGAGATGTCGATGCCGACCTCCGCCATGGCCTCGACGACGGCCGGGTTCACGCTGCCGGCGGGCGCGGAGCCGGCGGAGCGGACCTCGACGCGACCTCGGCCGAGGTGGGTGAGGAAGGCGGCGCCCATCTGCGAGCGGCCGGCGTTGTGGACGCAGACGAACAGCACCGACGGGCGCGAAGGGGACGGGTTCACGGCAGGAGGCTCCAGAGGTTCAGCGGTACCGCACTCATGCCTTCGCCTGCGGGAACGTGAGGACGGTGGCGAGGCGTTCCAGAGCGGCGGGAAGCACCCAGTAGTAGACCCAGGTGCCGCGCCGTTCGCAGTCGACGAGGCCGGCCTGCCGCAGCAGCTTGAGGTGGTGGGAGATCGTCGGTTGGGACAGCTCGAAGGCCGGGGTCAGCTCACACACGCAGACCTCTCCCCCGTCCCGCGAGGCGATCATCGACAGCAGCCGCAGCCGGACCGGGTCGCCCAGGGCCTTGAACAACTTCGCCAGGTCGACGGCCTGCTCCTCGTCCAGCGGCGCGGCGGCGAGCCGGCCGCAGCAGCCTCCGGCATCCTCCCCGAGGACCGCGAGTTCCTGTTCCGACATGCCTCTATATTGACGACCTTCAATCCAAGATGCAAGGTTGTATCGAAGAACATCAAAGCAAACTGTTGTCGCTGGGAGTCGTCGTCATGAGCGAGCAGTCCACCGACCTGCGCGAAACCGTCCGCCGCCGCTACGCCGCCGCAGCCGTCCAGGTCACCGAGGGCGGCACCGCCTGCTGCGGGCCCGCGCCGGTCGAGACCGACGAGAACCTCGGCCCCACCCTCTACGCCGCCGACGAGCGCGACACCCTGCCCGCCGAGGCCGTCGCCGCCTCCCTCGGCTGCGGCAACCCCGCCACCGTCGCGGACCTCAACGAAGGCGAACGCGTCCTGGACCTCGGCTCGGGCGGCGGCATCGACGTCCTCCTCTCCGCCCGCCGCGTGGGCCCCACCGGCAGGGCCTACGGCCTGGACATGACCGAAGAGATGCTGGCTCTCGCCCTGGCCAACGCGGCGAAGGCCGGCGCGACGAACGTCGAGTTCCTCAAGGGCGCCATCGAGGCCATCCCACTGCCCGCTTCGACGATCGACGTCGTCATCTCCAACTGCGTGATCAACCTGTCCACCGACAAGCCGGCCGTCTTCGCCGAGACGTTCCGTGTCCTCAAACCGGGCGGCCGGATCGGCGTCTCAGACGTCGTCGCCGACGACACCCTCACACCCGAGCAGCGGGCCGAGCGCGGGGACTACGTCGGCTGCATCGCCGGCGCCCTCTCCTTCGCCGAGTACCGCCACGGGCTCGAGGCCGCCGGTTTCACGGCCATCGAGATCACCCCGACTCACCCGGTCGCCGACGGCATGCACTCCGCCGTCGTCCGCGCCGTCAAGCCCTTCACCGCGCCCCCCATCGGCGAGGCCGATCGACCACGACCTGGCAGCCGATGAAGAGGCGCAGGACGACGACGGAGACGCGGGTCCCGTCAAGGGCACGCAGGCGCCGGCGGGCGGGCACGGTCTCCGGCGCCGCAACCGGAACCGGTACGACAGTTTCGACCGTGCGGCCGCCCACGGTGCGGCGCGTGGCGTCCATGCGTACCTCTCCTGCCCGGGTTTCCTGTGGTGTGGACCGCTGCCCGCTGCCTCAGCGCAGGGCTCGGGGTGGCTCGGCCCGGGTGGTGGCGGCCTTGGTGACGAAGTAGTACTCCTCGTCCTCGATGGCGGCCCTGGTCTGCTCGCCGATGTACAGGTCGAGGTGCCTGGCGGTGTCGCAGCCGGTGCTGCACAGGTCGTCGACGCGCCAGTGGGCGGCCTTCACCCGTGCGCAGGTCTCGCCGGGCACGCCCGGCCCGCAGTCGGTGACGCGGATCCGGGTCCCGGGTGAGACGTGGTTGGCCGCGGCGGACTGCCAGGGCACCAGGGCGTCGTCGTGGGAGCCGACCGGCGGACGGCCAACCCCGCGGCAAGCCCCGCGGAGGTCCGGACTCGTGGGAAGGAGCCATCGGCGGTCGGGTGGTGAGGGGACGCACGGGAGCCGGCCGGCCCCGCTACGGCGCATGCGGGTCAACGGTGTCCGCCTTCGGGATCCGGTACCCGGTGCGACGCGACCAGTTCGGCATCCACCAGTTCGCCCGTCCGGCCAGCTGCATGGCAGCCGGCACCAGCAACGCGCGGACCAGCGTCGCGTCGAGCAGGACGGTCAACGCCAGACCGGTCCCCAGCAGCCTCAGCGAGGTGACGCGCGACATGGCCAGTGCGCTCATCGTCGTCACCACCACCAAGGAGGAGGCACTGATGAGACGTCCGGTACGGGCCATGCCGTAGATGATCGAGGAGCGGCTGTCTCCGGTCGACGTGTACTGCTCCTTGATGCGCGCCAGCAGGAACACCTCGTAGTCCACGGACAGGCCGAGGGCGATGCAGACCATCAGCAGGAGCATGCTGATGTCGAGTTGCCCGGTGACCGTGAAGTCCCCCGTGCCCACGCGCCCTTCCTGGAAGAGCGGAACCAGGCAGCCGATGCCGGCGCTCAGGCTGAGGACGGCGAGGGCGACCGTCTTGCAGGAGACGAACAGCCCACCTGTGAAGGACACGACCACCAGCAACGCACTGGACCCTGCCAGGAGCGCGGCGAGGGGAACCCTGCTGGAGAGTTCCGTCTTCGTGTCGGCTGCGCGGGCAGTGGTTCCCGCGACCATCCGCGGCGCGAAGGCGGGGACGGCGCGGACTTGGTCCAGCAGGCGCTCGGACACCGGCGGTTGCGTACCCGGGGGCATGCGTACGTCCAGGCGCAGCGCCCCCTCGCCGGCCAACCGCTGATGTGCCTGGTTCGGCGGGGTGATCCGGCTGCCGCCACGATAGGAGCCGGTGACCGCGTCCACCCGGGCCACGCCGGTGAGCGTGGACAACTGCCGGGCGTAGTGGTCCACCTCCGTGGTCACGCCCGCGGCCCGGAGATCGGCCCCGCTCAGCACGACGGACAGTTTGTCCCCAGCAGCGTCCGGAAACTCCCTGTGCACGCGCTCACTGGTCTGTCGTACCTGCGCGGATTCGGGCAGGACGCGTTCGTCGGCGATACCGAACCGGGCTCTGCTCAGCGGCATCGCGCAGATCAGCAGGAGCACTGCCGCCGAAGCACCGAGCAGAACGGGGCGCCTCGTGGCGGCGTTTCCCACCCAGGCCCACGCCCTGCTGTATCCGGGTACGGGCGGGGCCCCGGCCTGCGTGTCCGGGCCCTTCGTCTCCGGGAGCCGCAGCATCCGGCGCACCCGATCGGACAGACGCCGGTCAAGCCGCGCCGCAGGAAGCAGGGCGAATCGCAGCAGCGCTGGATAGACGAGGACCGTGGTCAGGGCGGCGAAAACCACCACGGCGATACCGCCGGCGGCCAGTGAACGCAGGAACGGCACCGGAAAGATCAGCAGGGCCGCCAGGCAGGCGACGACTGTGGCAGCTGAGAACAGCACGGCGCGCCCGGCCGAACGGACCGCGAGAGCGACGGCTCGCCTCACTGCTTCCCCCCGTGCCATCTCCTCACGGCAACGCATCATGACCAGCAGGCCGTAATCCACGGACAGGCCGAACCCCAGGGCCGCCGTGACGTTCACGGCGAACACGGAGACGGACATGACCCATGTCAGCCCGTGCAGCACGGTCAGCGTCGCCGCGACGGAGACGACCCCGATCACCATGGGCAACAGGGCCAGGGCGACGGAGCGCAGGGCCACCATCAGGATGAGCAGCACGAAAGGCGCGGCAGCCAGCTCGGCGGTGCGTAGGTCCTCCCGGCTCAGCCGGACCGCTTCCGCACTGCTCCACACGGGTCCCGCCGCGGCCACGGCGACGTCCCCGTGCCGTCCCAGGAGATCCGGGACGATTCGCTGCGCCGTGTCGACGGCTCGTGCCCCCTTTCCGATCAGCTCGACACCGATCAGCGCGTCCCGCTCGTCGGCGGACAGCAGAGCGGGGCTCGCCGTGTCCCAGTAGCTCCACACCCGTGCCACCCCCGGCTGCCCGGCCAGGGATTCGGCGAGTGCACGGCCCGCGACGGCCCCTTCACCGTCCTTCATCGAAGTGCGGCCGGACACCAGGAGAATCAGGTCGGCGGACGGCTCGCCGAATTCCTTCTCGATCACCTGGCCGGCCCGGTCCGCCTCCGTCCCGGTGGCGGTGAATCCGGACGGAGTCAATCGAGTGAAACAGCCGACCATCACGGGAAACAGCGCCAGCCCCAGCACGGCGACCGCCGCGAGGACCCGCCACGGATTTCCAGGAATCCACTTCGCCGCGAGCACGGGGAAACACCTCCGGAAAGTCACACAGGGATAGGCTGAACAGGCCGCGCCGCAACGTCGAGGCACCCTCCGGACATTGCGAAGCCTTCCACAAGGACGGACATGAGCACATCTACCGCATTCGCTGCCGTAAAGGCGGGAGAACAGCGCTACACCATCTCTGTCGCTCGTGACGAAAATACGATCCGAGAAGCCCAGAAGCTGCGCTACCGGGTCTTCAACGAGGAACTGGGGTCCCCGTATCACGCGGAGCAGGGCCGCGAGGTGGACGGATACGACCGGTACTGCGACCACCTCATCGCGCGCCGCACCGATACCGGCGAGATCGTGGGCACGTACCGCCTCCTGTCACCCGAAGGTGCGGCGCGGGCCGGCGGTCTGAGCTCAGAAGCCCTGTTCGACCTGAGTCCGCATCGCGCACTGAGGCCGTCGCTCGTGGAGCTCACCCGGGCGTGCGTTCACCCGGACCACCGCACCGGTCCTGTGATCTCCATGCTGTGGGCGGGAACGATCCGATACATGGCGCACGGCCGCCACGCCTGGCTCTCGGGGCGCATGACCTTTCCCCTCTTCGACGGTGGCGCCCTGGCCGCAGCCTGCCGGGACCAGGTGGTGGCCGGCGGTCACATCGCCCCCGACCGCTATCACGTACGCCCCCACACCCTCTGGGAGCCCCCGGCGAACGACCGCCCTGACCTTCCGATGCCCCCCAAACTCCGCGGATTCCTGCTTGCCGGCACATGGGTGTGCAGCGAGTTCGCCTACGATCCCCCACACGACGAGGTCAGTCTCTACCTCCTGCTCTCCCTCGAGAACACCGATCCACACCGGCGGAAGTTCCTCCTGTCACTGGGGGAACGCCTGACCTCCTGACGGCGGTCCGAGACGTCGCCGTTCGGGCCGGCGGCGCAGCGTGATGCGGTAGAGCGTCGAGGCCTGGCGCATGAAGACGATCTCACTGGCCCGGAGGTAGGTGCGGTACCGCAGGTAGGCGTCCGGGCCGACGAGCCGTTGGGCCTCCTCCCGGGCCTGGAACAGCCGGGAAGACCAGCCGCGCAGGGTGCGTGCGTAGTCCGCGCCGTCCTCGCGCAGCCTGGTGATCGCGAAGTACGGCTCGCACGCGGTGGCGATCTCCGACAACCGGGGCAGCCCGGAGCCGGGGAAGACCTCGCGCGCGAAGAAGTCCGGTACCGAGTCTTCGTGGTTGGTGTCGTCGGTCAGCGCGATGGTCTGGAGGCTGAGCCGGCCGAGCGGCGGCAGCCATCCGGCGCAGCGCGCGAAGAAGGACCGGTAGGCGTCGATCCGCTCGTCACGGGACATGCCCTGGTGGGTGAAGTGCTCGAACGCACCGATCGAGACGATGCCGTCGTACCCGTCGTCCGGCTCGTGGTCGCGCCAGTCCTGAACTGCGACGTCCACCCCGGGCAGCCCGAGTGAACGGACGTGTGCGTGCTGGTCGGCGCTGAGGGTGAGGCCGACCGCACGCCCGGCCCCGGTCTCTTCGACGGCCGTGCGCAGCAGGCTGCCCCAGCCGCAGCCGATGTCCAGCAGCCGGCTGCCGGCCGTGATGCCCGCCTGTTCCAGGTGGTACCGGAGCTTGGCGTGCTGTGCCTGCGCCAGCAGGTCCGTGTTCCCGGGCGCGCCCGTGATGCCGTCCCACAGGGCGCAGGAGTACGTCAGGCCGGGATCGAGCCACAGGGCGTAGAAGTCCTTGCCGATGTCGTAGTGGGCCTGGATGTCCGCAGCGGTGGCACCGGTGCGAGGGCGTGGGCCGGTCAGGGTGTTCACGGGCCGCCTCTCTCGTCGTACGAAGGGGATGGGGCCGGGCGAGGGAGCAGGGGGGCGGGGGCGGCCGCTCTCATCCGGTCGAACAGCCGACTGGAGCGCTCGGCCCTGGTCCGCAGCTCGTCGAGATGGCGGCCGATGCGATCACGGGCCTGCTCGCCCGCGGGGCCGAGACCGGAGCGGGTCATCACTCCCAGGGCGCGCAGCAGTGGCTGCAGCACACGCCGCCTGTGGATGTCGAGGTCGTAGATGCCGAACGCGGCGATCCGCATGGCGCGCTGTCGGTAGCCGACGATGGTGGTGCTCGGCCACTCGAAGGCGCAGATGACGTCGGCGAGGGCGCAGACCGCGCCGTCGGGGTCCAGTTCCAGCGCGGCGGTGTACACGTCGCGGTAGAAGATCATGTGGAGGTTCTCGTCGGCGGCGATCCGTGCGGTCAGCTGCCGGGCCACCGGATCGTCGCAGGCCAGTCCCGTGTTGCGGTGTGCCTCGCGGGTGGCCAGCTCCTGGACGGTGACGTAGGCCAGGCCGTGCAGCAGGGACGCGTGACCGCTGGTGTAGCCGGTGGACAGGTGCCGCATGCGCTGGCGCTCCAGGGCGACGGGGTCCACGGCGCGGCGTGCGTGCAGGTAGCCGCGCAGCGCGTGGGCGTGGCGGTCCTCCTCGGCCGTCCAGCGGTGCACCCAGGCGCCCCAGGCGCCGTCGCGGCCGAACTGGGTGGCGATCTCGAAGTGGTAGCTCGGCAGGTTGTCCTCGGTCAGCAGGTTGACCGTCAGCGCGTCCGCCACGACCTCCGGGAGGTCGGACTGGTCGGCCTGCCAAGGGGTGCCGTGGAGCGGGCCGTCGAAGTCGGAGGCCCGGCTCCAGGGGATGTAGGCGTGGGGGAACCACTCCGGTGCGGTTGCCAGGTGGCGGTCCAGAAGCCTGGCGACGGTCGGCTCGAGCTCCGCCAGGTGATCGAGAGGGAGGGTCAGCACGGCAGGCTCCTGATGCGTCGGCCGATGTCAGGGGCGCTGGAACACGAGAGCCGCGTTCTGGCCGCCGAAACCGAAGGAATTGGAGAGCACCGTCTCCAGCCGGGCGGGCCGCGGAACCTTGGTGACGACGTCGAGGTCGATCTCCGGGTCCATCCGGTCGAGGTTGGCGGTCGGCGGGATGAGCTGGTGGTGCAGGGAGAGCACCGAGCAGACGGCTTCCACGGCTCCGGCGCCGCCGAGCAGATGCCCCAGGACGCCCTTGGCCGCGGTGACGGGCGGCGGGGTCGCGAAGACCCGGCGCAGCGCCTTGGCTTCCACGATGTCGTTCATCCGCGTGGCGCTGGCATGGGCGTTGACGTGCCCCACGTCGCCCGCCGCCAGTCCGGCGCCGTCCAGCGCACCGTTCATGGCCCGGACCGCGCCGTCACCCTCGGGATGGGGGCCCGTCGGGTTGTGGGCGTCCCCCGAGAAGCCGTACCCGGTGAGCCGGGCGTACTCCCGGGCCCGCCGGGCCCGGGCGTGCTCGGTCCTTTCGAGGACGAGCACTCCGGCGCCCTCGGACAGGACGAAGCCGTCCCGTTCGGAGTCGAAGGGACGGGAGGCTCCAGCCGGGTCGTGGACGCGGGTGGACAGCGCGCCCATGCGCCAGAAGAGTGCCGATCCCAGTCGGTTGCAGCCGGAGTCGGCCCCGCCGGCGACGGCGATGTCGCAGGCGCCGGACCGGATCAGCATGCTCGCGATGCCGATGGCGCTGGCACCGGACGCACAGGCCGTGGTGATGCCCAGGGTGGGGCCCAGCGCCCCGACCATGGTCCCGACCTCGCCGGCGGCCATGTTCGGCAGGCTGCGGGGCAGGACCGTGGGAGACAGCGCCAGGAGGCGGCCCTTCTCCAGGGTCTGGCACGCCTTGATGGTGGTGTCGTGGCTCGATCCCCCGGTACCGATCACCACCGCGACCCGGCTGCCGTCCCACAGCGCGGGGTCGAGCCCGGCGTCGGCAACGGCTTCCTTGGCCGCTGCGTGAGCGAAGCGGATGAACCGGTCGGTGCGCCAGGCCAGGCCGGGATCCAGGGCGGCCGCGAGATCGGCATCGGACACCCGGCAGGAGATCGTCACCGGCAGCCCGTCCATCGACGGATCGTGGGCGGCCGTGGGGTCGCCGCCGCAGAGGCGGTCCCAGGTGGCGCCGACGCCGACGCCTGCGGGCGTGACCATCCCCACTCCGGTGACGGCCACGGCGTGGCGGTTCACGCGTCGATCTTCGCGGCAGTTCCGGTCGTGCGCAGCACCTGGTCCACGGCAGCGACCGCCTGGGCAAGGGTGGTGTCGAGGTTCATCTGCTCGAGGAGGCTTTCCTGGACATCGACACCGGTCTGCTCCTCGATCACCACGATCAATTCCATCACGGCAATCGAATCGAGCTCCAGGTCCGAAAACCTGACAGACCCCTCCAGTTTCGTCGGATCGATCTGAAAATGCGACTGAAGGAGTTCCTTCAGTCGCGCCTCAGTGAATTCCTCGACGATCTGAGAACCCATGAAAACCCACCGCTTCCGATGTTCCCGCCGGCATTTCCGGCGAGGACGCCACTCACTCCTACCACGCCCGCGATCCCCCGAAGAAGCCATCCCTAAAACGCATGCAGTAGCGTTCATGCGTATGCAGCAATTCCTGAGCCGGGTCAGCCGACGGGAGCGCGGTGGCGGAAGGCTGCGACCGCGATGGTGCGCCCGGTGGTGGCGTCGCCGATGGTGAGGTCGCTCTTCTGGTGGGCCGGTTCGTCGGGATCGTACGAGGTGCGCAGGGCGACGGTGAGGGTGGCCTCGAGGTCGGCGTTGGCGAGGTAGCAGATGCGGGCGTCGAGGAGTGCGCGGTCGAGGAAGGCCCGATCGGTGCCACCGGAGGCCCGCCACTGGTGGAGCTGGGCGCGCTCCGCAATGGGGAAGAACGCGGCGAAGTAGAGCAGGCCGACGCCGTTGACATCGCGGACGACGTCGACCGGGTGTTCCAGGACGAGGTCGGCTGCCGAGCGGGGCCAGTGGGAGCGCGCGGGGTCGGGGAAGACCCCGAGGTCGCGGGCGCGTGCGCACAGGTCGCGAGGGCTGTCCGCGTCGGGCAGGTGCGTGTGGGTGAAACCGACCGGTGCGCTGCGCACGAGCGCGACGTTGCTGCGGGGATCGCTGCGCGAGACCCACACGTTGACGTTCTCGACGTACATGCAGTCCGGCCGCGGTCGGCTGCACGGCTCGTCCGCGTCGAAGGGCAGCGCCGGCTGCCCCTCTCCGGTGATCCGGCGGATCCGGTGCACCGTCACCACGGACAGGCGACCGCTGTTGTAGACCCGGGAGTCGACCTCGATGCGTTCACCGAACGTCAGCTCACGAGGATGGAAACGGGCACCCGAAGTGAGCCGGTAGTAATAGAACGCGAGGTAGGACGGCCTGCCCCGCACGTCGCGGGCGTTGAACACGTCCAAGCCGCACACCGTGCTGACGGTCTGCCATGTCCAGTCCCCCACGCACGCGACCAGGTTCTGCAGGGGGCCACACATCCCCGGCTGCACGACCACCGTCCGGCGAACCGACGCCGGTCCGGTCCGTTCCACCCGACAGAAAGACACAACGACCTCTGGTGGAGCCAGCACATCGCTCACCACGATCCCCCTTCCAGGGCTGGCGGCCCGGGGACGCCGGTATGCGGCGTCGCAGCCTGCGACAACGAAGATCGTCCTTGTACCCGTCCAAGTCCAAATCCCCTCCCGCCAAATGGGCTACCACGGCATCGATCCGGCCTCACGCGTCTTGCCGAGCATGCAAGGTGCGTACTCCTGAGGAGCAAATCGCCGGAGTGACGCCCTCCGTACTGGGTGCACAGGCGCCTGCAGAGACCCCAGTATCACCAGCTGACACCCACTGCCCCCACCTGGTCACCGACGGTCAGCACGGCACTTGGAGCTTCGCCGACGACGCGCGCCACCTGGCGGCCACGCTCCCCATCACCGCCGGCCTGCCGCTCCCCGTTGGCGCCCGGCGTGGCTGCGACCACCCACGGCCGGCCCCGGACGCACGAAAGGCCGTCCTCTCATGGATGAGAGAACGGCCTCCGACCTGCGTTTCCGCATGGTCGGGACGACAGGATTTGAACCTGCGACCCCTTGACCCCCAGTCAAGTGCGCTACCAAGCTGCGCCACGTCCCGATGCCCGCTGACCTGGGGTTTCCCCCTTGCCGAACGCGCACGAGAACAATACCGCACTTCGCGGGGTGGTCGCGCGCGGGTTTCGCCGGGGTGGTCGGCGCGGGCGGCTGTTGACCTCAACTGCGCTTGAGGTTGCATGATCCTTTCATGACGCACGCAACCGCGGAATCCGAGTTCCGCTACGAGGACCTGAACCGCCTCATGGCGCTCATGACCGGGGACGAGAAGCACGGGCCCGCGGCCACGTCCACGCTGGATGCGCTGTGGGTGCTCTACGACCGCGTGCTGCGGGTCGGGCCGGGGAGCGCCCAGGACCCCGGGCGGGACCGGTTCCTGCTCTCCAAGGGGCACGGGCCGATGGCGTACTACGCCGTGCTCGCCGCCAAGGGCTTCTTCCCCGTCGACTGGCTCGGCGGCTTCGGCTCGTACCACTCGCCGCTCGGACACCACCCCGACCGCCTCCTGATCCCGGGCGTGGAGATCGCCAGCGGCTCCCTCGGGCACGGCCTGCCCCTCGCCGTCGGCAGCGCGCTCGGCCTGCGGGCCCAGGGGCTGGCCGACCCGGCGGTATGGGTGCTGATCGGGGACGCCGAGCTCGACGAGGGCAGCAACCACGAGGCGATCGCGTACGCGGGCTCGGCCGGCCTGGACCGGCTGCACACGCTGGTGATCGACAACGCCTCGGCGACCCACGGCTGGCAGGGCGGGATCGCCTCCCGCTTCGAGGCCGCCGGCTGGTCGGCCGTGACCGTGGACGGGCGGGACCACGCTGCACTGCACGCCGCTTACACGGCACCGCATCCGGGCCGGCCGCACGCCGTGGTCGCCCGCGTCGAGAAGAAGGCATGAGGGGGAACGCCATGGACAACATGCGCGAGCGGTTCATCTCGGTCACGTCCCGGGAGCTCGACCGGGACCCCCGGCTGGCGCTGGTGCTGGCCGAGATCTCGATGGACGGGTTCCGGCCCGCCCAGCAGCGCCACCCGGAGCGCGTGATCAACGTCGGCATCCGCGAGCAGCTGCTGCTCGGCGTCGGCGGCGGCCTCGCCCTCACCGGGATGCGGCCGGTCATGCACACCTTCGCCAGCTTCCTCGTGGAGCGGCCGTTCGAGCAGGTCAAGCTGGACTTCGGCCACCAGGGCACGGGCGGGGTCCTGGTCAGCGCGGCCGCCAGCTACGACTGGCCGGCCGGCGGGTTCACCCACATGGCGCCGGGCGACGTGGCCCTGCTGGACACGCTCGACGGCTGGACGGTCCACGTGCCGGGCCACCCGGACGAGGCCGAGGCGCTGCTGCGCCACGCGTACGCCGCCGGGGACGAGAAGGTGTACGTGAGGCTGTCGCTCCAGTCGAACGCCGCGCCGCAGCCCGTGGACGGCCTGCGGATGCGGACCGTACGGGAGGGGAGCCGGGGCGTGGTCGTGGCCGTGGGCCCGCTGCTCGACAACGTCCTCGCGGCGACCGAGGGCCTGGACGTGACGGTGCTGTACGCGAGCACCGTGCGGCCCTTCGACGACGCGGCGCTGCGCGCGGCCGTCGGCCGGGGCGCCGCCGACGTGGTCCTGGTCGAGCCCTACCTCGCCGGGACCTCCGCGCAGGCCGCCGCGCACGCCCTGGTCGAGGTGCCGCACCGCGTCCTCGGGCTCGGCGTGGGCCGGGCGGAGCTGCGCCGCTACGGCACCGTCGACGAGCACACCGCGGCGCACGGCCTGGACCCGCGCGCGCTGCGCGAGCGGATCGGCACCTTCCTGCGGTGACCCCGCCCCGGGAGGACGCGTACCGCCTCTCCCGGGGCGCGGGCCTGCGGGCGGCCCACGGCGCTCAGCCGGCCCGCAGGGTCTCCTCGCGCGCCTGGATGAGCTCCACGAGCTCCGCCGCCAGGGCCTTCACGGCGGCCAGCCCCTGCAGGCCCCATCGGCGCGGCTCGAGGTCCACCACGCACACCGTGCCCAGCACCATCCCCCGCGCGTCGGTCAGCGGCGCCCCCGCGTACGAGCGCACCCCGCACTCGTCGACGACCGCGTTGCCCGCGAACCGGGCGAAGTCCCGTACGTCCTCCAGGACCAGCGCCCTGCGCCGCACCACCACGTGCGGGCAGTAGCCGTGGTCGCGGGGCAGCACCCGCGCCGGGTAGCCGCTCGCCGGGGCGTCCGGGGTGTGGTGCAGCCCGGCGAAGAACTGCCGTTCCTCGCCGACGAAGTTGACCCCCGCGTACGGTGCGTCCAGCGCGCCCGCGACCCGCCGGGCGAAGGCGTCGAGCTCCGGGTCCGCCCGCTCCCCCAGGCCCAGTTCGCGCAGCCGGACGGCGCGCGCGGGCGCCTCCCGGTCCACCGGCGTGAGCAGCAGGTGTCCGGTCGACTCGTAGTACGTCATGGCAGTTCCCCCCGATCCGAGGACTTCGCTGAGTTGTCTGCCGCAGCGGCCGACGCCGCCGTGAGCAGCAGGTGGTGGACGAGGGCCGCCAGGGCCCCGTTGCCCGAGCTCGCCAGCCGCGCGTCGCACCGTACGACCGGCACCTCGGGCCCGAGCCCCACCGCGTCGCGGACCTCCTCGGCGCTGTAGCGGTGGCCGTCGTCGAACTCGTTGACGGCGACGATGAATCCGATCCCGCGCCGCTCGAAGAAGTCGACGGCGGGGAAGCAGTCGGCGAGCCGGCGGGTGTCGGCGAGGACCACCGCGCCGAGCGCGCCCACGCACAGCTCCTCCCACAGGAACCAGAAGCGCTGCTGGCCCGGCGTGCCGAACAGGTAGAGCACGTGCCGCTCGTCCAGGGTGATCCGGCCGAAGTCGAGCGCCACGGTGGTGGCGGTCTTCCGCTCGATGCCGTCCAGCGGGTCGTCGGCCTCGCCGAACCCGCTGAGCAGCTCCTCTGTGCACAGCGGCTCGATCTCGCTCACCGCGCCCACGAAGGTCGTCTTGCCCGCCCCGAACCCGCCCGCGATCAGGATCTTGAGCGTCGCGGGCAGGGTGGCGGTGCGGGTGTCACAGTCGTCGGCGTAGGCCATCGAGCACCGCCCGGAGCAGGGAGAGGTCGTCGGCGGCGAAGGAGCCGCCGGGGAACCGCGGCGCCTGCGCCATGACGGCCCCCGATTCCATCAGGTCGGACAACAGCACCTTCACCACCACGGCCGGAAGCCGCAGCTGCCCGGCCACCTCGGCGACGGTGACGGCCGCGGCGCCCGCGCACAGCCGCAGGGCGAGGGTGTGCTCGGCGCCCAGGGCGGCGCGCGGCCGCACCCCCGTCGCGGTCACCAGGGACAGCAGGTCCAGGGCGACGGCGGGGCGGGTCCGCCCGCCGCTGGCCGTGTACGGGCGCATCACCCGGCCCGCCGAGTCGTCGAGCCAGGGCGAGGCGTCGCGCGGGGCTCCCCGGCCGGGCGCGGTACGGGCCCGCATCACTGCGGAGCCCGGTCGCGGGCGGGGTCCCGGTCCGCGGCGACGGGGCGTCGCGGCGGGGCCGCCAGGTAGGGGCGGACGCTCTTGACCAGCATGGCCATCTCGTAGCCGAGCACGCCCGCATCGGCCTCCCGGTCCGCGAGGACCGCCAGGCAGGTGCCGGATCCGGCGGCGGAGACGAAGACGAGGGCGCTGTCGAGCTCGACCACCACCTGCCGGACCTCGGCGCCGTCCCCGAAGCGGGATCCGGCGCTGCGGCCGAGGGAGTACAGGCCGGAGGCGAGCGCGGCGAGGTGGTCGGCGCTGTCGGCGTCGAGGCCGTGGCGGCAGGTGACCAGGCCGTCGGCGGTCAGGAGCACCGCGCTGCGGGTGTACGGGACCCGCTGGACCAGACCGCTGAGCAGCCAGTCGAGGTCCGAGAGCCGGCTGGTCCGCGTTGCCGTTTCGCCGCCCATGGTGGTGCGCTCCTTGCTGGGGTGGGGGGTCGGGGTGGTCGGGGTGGTCGGGGTGGGGGTCATGCTTCGTCCTCCGCGTGCGCGAGGCCGAAGCCGCGCCGGAAGGCGGCCATCAGGCCGGGGTCGTGGAGGGGTTGGTCGGGGCCGTCGGCCCGCCGCGGGGCGGGGGCGTCGCGCAGTTCGGGCGCGAGGTGGGACTGGGCCCGCCGGCGGGGCAGGGGCGGCCGGTCCGGGTCCGTCCGCGCCGCCGGTACGGTCACGGGGGGTCGGGCGGGGGTGGGCGCCGGCTCGGGCGTGGGCGGCCGGGCCGCGCCGTGCGGGGCGGGGCCGGGCCGCGGTCCCGGTCCCGGTTCCGGTTCCGGATCCCGGCCGAGGTCCAGCCCGGTCCCGAGGTCCGGGGTGGCCCCCCGGGCGGGGGCTGCGGCTGGCCCGGGGTCTGCGGCTGTCCCGGGGTCTGCGGATGCGTCGGCGGCGCCGGGCCGGGGCGCCCCGGCCCGGCCGGAGAGCGGGCCCGCGGTCCCCCGCAGGTGCCCGGGCCCCGCATCGGCATGCGGCACCTGGGCCGGACCGGCGTCCCAGCCGGGCTCCGCCGCCGGGGCGTGCCCGGGGTGCCGTGCGGAAGCGGGGTCCGCGTCGCCCGCGGGGCCGGACGTCTGCTCCGGTCCGGGGGCGGTGGCCGGGGCGGCCCCCGTACCCCGGAAGTACAGCGACCAGGCGTCGGCCGCCCTGTCCCGGGCGGCTCCCCCCTCCCGTGGGGCGACGGCGGGCCCCTCGGGCGCGGCGACGGCGGGCCCGCCCGGCGCGGAGCCGGCAGCCGGTGGCGCCTCGCCGGTGGGGCTGCTGCCCGCCCGCGCCTCGGTGGGCGGGGCTTCGGCCTCCGGCGGATCCCCCACCCCGCCCCTTCCCGAAACCGGGGCTCCGCCCCGGACCCCGGAAGCGGAGACCATCGCTCCGCTGCTGACCGGCCCCGCATGCCGGACGGGCGCCTCGGCGGGGCCGGGCACGGCCGTACGCCCCGAGTCCCGCACGTGCGCCGGACCGGCGTGCCGCCCGGCGGCGGCCTCCCGTAACCCGTCCGCCGACGAAGCCGCGGGCGCCTCGGGGGGATCGGGCAGGGCCGTACGCCCCCCGTCCCGGACGGGCACCGGAGCGGCGTGCCGCCCCGGGGCGGCTTCGCGGGACCCGTCCGCCGACGAGGCCGAGCAGGCCTGCGGGGCCGAGGGAGCCGACGGCCCCGAGCGGGCCTGCGGGGCCGAAGCCGCCGAAGGCCCCGAGCGGGCCTGCGGGGCCGAAGCCGCCGACGGAGCCGAGCGGGGCTGCGGCGCCGAGGACGACGGAGCCGAGCGGGGCTGCGGCGCCGACGAAGCCCGTGGCGTCGACGGAGTCGGCCGCGGCACGCTCACCCGGACCGGTTCCAGCGGCGGCGCGACCGAGCCGCCCTGGCCGGTCCCCCACGAGGTGGCGCGCGAGCCGTTCACCGCGTCGGCGCCGCCGGGCGCCTGCGCACCGAGCAGGTCCTGCGGAAGGACGAGCACCGCGAGCACGCCGCCGTAGATGTTGGACTTGAGCTCGACGGCGATCCCGTGCCGCCGGGCCAGGGCGGAGACCACGAACAGGCCGATCCGCCCGTCCGCCAGCAGGTGCCGGACGCTGACCTGGTCGGGGTCGACGAGGAGGGAGTTCATCCGGTGCTGCTCGGCCGCCGGCATGCCGAGGCCCCGGTCCTCCACCTCGACCGCGATGCCCGCGGTGACCCGCTCGGCCCGCACCACCACGTCGGTGTCGGGGGCGGAGAACACCGTGGCGTTCTCGACGAGTTCGGCCAGCAGGTGCACGACGTCGGCGACGGCGTGGCCGCGGACGGTGCCCCCGGCCGGCGGCACGACCTTGACCCGGGTGTACTGCTCGACCTCCGCGACGGCCGAACGGAGCACCTCGCTCAGGTCGATGGGCCGGGTCCACTGGCGGCGCGAGGCGGCGCCGCCGAGAACGGCCAGGTTCTCGGCGTGGCGGCGGATCCGGGTGGCCAGGTGGTCGACGTGGAAGAGCTCCTTGAGGAGGTCGGGGTCCTCGACCGTGTCCTCGAGCTCGTCGAGCAGCGAGATCTCCCGGTGCACGAGGGACTGCAGGCGCCGGGCGAGGTTCACGAAGACCTCGACCTTGCGGTCGCTGTCCGAGGGGGCTGCCGGTCCGGCCAGCCGGACGAGGGTGGTGTGCGCCAGTTCGCGGGCGCCGCGCAGTTCCTGGGAGAGCAGCCAGAACTCGTCGACCCGCTCGGGGTCGGTGCCGGGCGGCGGCTCGGTGGGTCCGCCGCGCACGGGCCGTGCGGGCGGTTCGCCGCGTTCCAGCCGGTCGGCGGCGGCGCGCAGCTCTTGGCGGCCGCGCACGCTGGAGCGGCGCAGGGCCTCGCACCGGTCCCGTACGGCCTTGGCGGAGCGCTGGGCCCCGAGCAGGGCGGCGGCCAAGGCGCCGACGACGAGCAGGGCACAGCCGAAGAGGACGGGCCACAGCCGGGCGTCACGGTGCCCGGTACCGCCGCCGAGTTGGAGGGTGAAGATCACCGCGGCGGTTCCGCTGAGACCGGCGGCGAGGGTGGGCAGCACGGCGGCGCGCACCAGCTGGGGCCGTATCTGCCGCCCGGGACCGGTGGCGGCGTGTCTCGACGGGGCGTGGCGGGCAGCGCGGAGTCCGGACATCGGCGTCCTCTACGTGGGGCCCGGGCCACCAGGGGTTCGGGGGCCCGGTGTTGATCACCGGATACCCACGCTAGACCGCAGGATCCCGCTGCTGACAGCCAGTTGGGGAACTTCACCGGGGTGCTTCCCGCTCCCGCGGGAGCGCTCGTACGGCCGCCCGAATCCGCCGGGAGCGCGTGTTCGGTGGGGTGGTGCGCTGCGGCCGTACGGTGGTGCGGGCCCGGTGCCCGGCGGCGCCGGGTTCCTTGGGGCTCCACCCCAAGGAACCCGGCGCCTCACACGCCGGCCGGCGAGGCTGGTGGTGCGGGACGTGAGATCACCTGTCGACGGCGTCGGTCACGCGGCTCCAGTCGTCCAGGTCTGCGGTGCGGGCCTTGAGGGCGGTGCGCATGCCGGTGGCGCTGGAGGTGCCGAGGGCCAGGCGCAGCGGGGGGTTGGGGCTGTCGACCGCGGTTCGGATGCCTTCGGCGATCCGGGCCGCGGAGGAGAACGCGGACGCGGGCAGTTCTCCGATGGCCTTCTGGACCTCGCGGACGGTCTGGTCGTAGTCGTCGAGGCCGGCAGCGACGTCGAGGTTGGACAGGAAGGGGGTGGCGGTCATTCCGGGCTGGATGAGCGTGACCTTGATGCCGAGCGGTGCGACCTCGGCCGCCAGCGCGTCCGACAGTCCCTCGACCGCGTACTTAGTCGCGGCCAGCAGTCCCACGCCGGGGTGGGCGGACTGCCCGTAGACCGACGAGCCCTGGAGGACGTGTCCGGATCGCTGGGAGCGGAGTACCGGCAGCGTCGCGCGGAGCACGTTGAGCACTCCGAAGACGTTGGTGTCGAACACGGCGCGGGCTTGCGCGTCGGAGGCTTCCTCGACGGCTCCGAAGAGTCCGTAGCCAGCGTTGTTGGCCACGACGTCGATGCGGCCGAACCGCGAGAGCGTGCGCTGCACCGCCTCCCGGACGGCCTGCTCGTCACGCACGTCTGCCGGGATGAGGAGCAGGCGGTCGCCGTGCGCTTCGGTCAGTTCCTCCAGGGAAGCGGTGTCGCGGGCGATCGCCGAGACGACGTCGCCGTTCTCCAGTGCCTGGAGGGTCAGTTCGCGGCCGATGCCGGAGGTGGCACCGGTGATGAGCCATGTGCGGGGGCTGGTCTGCTGGTTCGATGTCCTGTTCATGTTGCGACCGTAAGGCGTTAGCTCATAACGCGTCAAGCGAAGGTGGCGCTGCGAGTTGCCCGTTAGGCGACTTAGCACCTCTTCTTGCTGGGGTAGGATGGGGTGATGAGCAGTGCTGCAGCCGGATCTGCGAAACCCAGCCCCCGCGCCGTCATGCCCGTGGTGGAGACCGTGCTCGCGTTCGTCAACACGCGCGCGGACGGGGCCGGTCGGCGGGAGCTGTTCGGGGACGGGCGCTCGTTCGCGGCGTGGCTCGCGGAGCACGACGAGTTCGGCGGCGGCACCGTGGCGACCGATGCCGATGCCGCGGCGGCGCGCGAGCTGCGTGACGCCCTGGTGACCCTGCTGCTCGCGCACTCGGGCGACGAGGAGAGCCTGGGCGAGCCGCTCCGGCACGCCGAGCAGCACCTGCGGCGCGCCGGTGCGCTCTACCCGCTGGCGACGGTGGTCACAGCCGGTGGCGTCGAACTGGCGTCGCCACAGGCAGGAGTGCCGCGTGTGTTCGGGACCGTACTGGCCGCGGTGACGACCTTCGCGCAGACCGGCGACTGGGGGCGCATCAAGGCGTGCCGCAACCCCCCGTGCCATTTCGGCTTCTTCGACCGCACTCGCAACGGGGCAGGGCTCTACTGCAGTACCGGCTGCGGGTCCCAGGTGTCCATGCGCAACTACCGCCGGCGGCAGCGCCAGGAGAGCGAGGCCCCGCCGCCCGAGGCCTCAGCCTGACGCCGGAACACCGGCCCCCGGCCCTGGCCGGGCGCGGCCAGCCCCTGCCAGGTGCGGGGGGCCGGGCGGGAGCCCCGCGGCCCCGGGCTTCCAGGCACTTGGCCGGCGCCTATGAACGGGGGTCCGGCACATTCAGCCCCGCCGGCGATTGAGGCGCGGGTCCGGGCAGAGCCCGGTGCCCGGCGGAGCCGGGATCCCTTGGGGCTCCGCCCCAAATATAGGAAGT